>NZ_JBGOOI010000107.1:0-9719 GCF_041439605.1 Vibrio sp. 1F169
TAAAAGCGTTGAACAAGCTTACTGGGTTAGGTATGCCTGAAACTTGTCGTATTGACTAAAAAGTATGCGAAACGGGGTGCATCTATCTCTAAATTTAATTACGCAACAAAGCCTTCCCTACTCTCTTTGATTAGTTTGTTTTCTAGGTGGTACTCAGATCATTGAATAATATTTTTTTTCTTTAGCGAGAGGGAAATAGATGTTGTTATTATTATAAGAACGCCACATGTGCTCATCCAACTAGGGATTTCATACCAAAAAATAACCCCCCAAAGTATATTGAAGACCAAGCCGATATAGCGGGTGACTGCAACTACAGCGGCGTTTTCATGACTGAATGCCTTTGTTAGGAAAATTTGCCCAATGAGCGAAACAAGACCAATGGCAATTAGATAAATCCACGCAATTCCCTGTGGAACCACAAACTCATCCCTCATCAAGTAACCGGATACCAACATCGAAGTGAAAAGAAAATAAAACACAATCTCGTAAATATGGTGCCTCTTACTCAGGTGGCGAATAGTGATAGAGGCAGCCGCCGCAAAAAAAGCACTCGCCACCCCTGAGAGGGCATACAAATTAAATGTATCGAAGCTAAATGGATTTACAATTAAGGTAACTCCAACCAAAGTGAGCGGAAAAAGGAATGCTACTTTTTTAGGGGCTTTTTCTCCCAAAATTAGGTTGGAAAGTAATATAACGAAGAACGGGGACAGGTAAGCCAAAATCACGGCGTCCGCTAGCGGCATGTGGGTAATCGCGTACACAAAAGCGAGCAGATAAAACGCCCCAAACAGGCCACGAAGCAAAAGCATTGGTATGCCCGTGGTAGAAAACCTGATACTCGCTTTCCACATTAAACCTAAAATCAGAACGGTTCCTATTGCGCTTCGGAAGAAGACAATTTCAGAGCTTGGAATCGTCAAACTGGCCGCTTTAATAAGTGCGTTCATGACACTAAAAATGAACGCAGAAAATATAGTTAACGCTACACCGTTGTTCATGATGGGTTTCTTTAAAGGTCGTATGATAGACGCACCCAACCAAGGTATTGGTGCGCTTGAGTGCGGGACTCTTCAATCAAATGGTGAGGGAGTTGAGAGCTACTTAACCAAGATTCGAATATACCTAGCACACGGTTAACGCTCGGTAATGCAATCCCATGCGCTCTGCCTAAGACTTGAAGCCAGTAAAGATTCTGTATATCTTCTTTAGGTATTCGAGGTAAAGACAACTTGCCTTTTTCCACCTTACCTTTGGCATAGGGCACGGCAGAGAAGTTGAAGTAGCACCCATTTTCATCCGGCTTAGAAAAAGGATCGATCAGAATCGCGCTGTATCGTACGTAAACCAAATATTCCTGCGCTATTGGAGTGAGCGACATAAACTGCTCAATTTGACGACGACGAATGGTTTCTGGATGCACAGGGTAGTTGTCATCATTGAGAAATTGTAACAAGTTAAATGGTGTTCCGTTAAAGTGAAGTATCAATCTTGATATATCGCGCCATAGCTCAACCAAAATGTGGATGGTTTCGGTTGTGATCGGTCCCTCAGGGAAAAGTTTGTACATGTACTTAACTTCTCTCGTCTCACTTAAGATATGATTGAGCGAGAAAGGGGTCATAAAAAATGCGGGATGAACGAAAGAGGTAATGTTTCGTCCTTCTACGCTAAACCCATTTTCCAACTCGACAACTTCAACACCGATATCCGCTAAAGTTTGAGTCAGTAGCTCTAGGACAGGGCATTTTTCTTTACTTGAGTAAGCATAAATACGTTTTTTAACCGCTTTGGTAAGGACACGAACGCCAGCTTGTTCCGTTATAAATTTAGTGGCCGCAAAGTAATTGGAAAATATCAGTACGTTGGGGGTTAAATTCAGTTCTGAAAACAAGCCTTTTACAATCCGGTGCCCACCAAATAAGGATGAAATGAGGACTACTATTTTTGTGGAACTCAAACACGATTTAGGTAAAGCCAATAGAACCGCTGAATAAGCATGAGATGGGGTGCCCAGAACCAACGTATCCCATTGTCCGCTTACATCGCGTAAATCTTCAAAAACCGCATCAAATATCACCTGCCCAGCCATTCGCTTCAAAGAGGATTTGGCAGCGAAAATATGCGCAATACGTTCGTTGTGTAAGCTTTCGAACATCGGCTGCCAGCGCTCTGATGAGCGGTTTACTAACCCAAGTTGCTCGCACTGGTTTCTGATGATTTTTGCTGTCTGAAATGCGGCTGGCCCTGTGCCAACGATTAACACTTTTCCTAATGAAAGAGTCATTTTGCGCGCTCCATCAAGACGGTGTCATATATCGCTGCATCGTTATGGATCTGTTGTGTTTCCCACCCATCCATTAGGTTTGGGTTGAAAGGGTAATTGAAGGCGGACTTTAAACCATTACCGAATCGAACTAATACTCGGTGAGAGTGGTTAAGATGAGGTCTAAGCTGTCTGAGTTGTTCCCATTTATGTTCCACTAAAGAGGCTACTACAACATGAGTTGGCCGGAAAGAGGCAAACTCAGTGATTAGATCTTTGCAGCTAAAAGTGGTTGACAAGTTGAGTTGGTTGGCCATTTTCACTGCCTGCTCATCAAGATCTATACCGTGCACGAGAGCGCCTGTGCTCTGAGATATAGTGAAAGCAGAAACCGGATAGGACCCTGAGCCAATAAACAGGACTCGAGAGTTGCTTTCAATTCCTGCTTTTTTTAGTTCAATTTTTGTGTTTTCAGAAAGTTGGTATAAATATTCGCTGATGTCGATTTGATGCTCTCTGGCACACTGAGACTGATGTTTTTCCAATAAACACAGAGCTTTTACAGCAGTTTCACGAAGCTGCTTGATTAAACGATCGTACTCAGGGGTCATATCAAAATCATCGCTAATGGTTTTAAAATTTTCTTGCAAAATCCAAGCGCAAAACTCATCAATTTTTTCTTGCAAAAGGACAAAACATTCACAATTTTCAAGGCTGTAATGAGTCAGGGTTTGAATTTGAGATTCAAACGTGGATAGAGAAACTAATAAGTGATATTGCCTTTTATTCATTGCCATAAGAATGCCTAATCTGTTTTAAGGGCTCGAACTGGGGTGACGTGGGTATGTCCATGAACGCAACAACCTACGTCCACATGAATCTGATAGATTTTCCCCAGCCTTTCAGAATCGAGCACGTCTTCTGGTTTACCGCAATATTGAACTTCACCATCATTCATTAAGAGAAGATGGTCGCAGTATCGAGCAGCGAGAGAGAGGTCGTGTAGGACCGCAATTGTGATGATATTTTTGGCTCGGGTATATTGACGAACAAGGTCTAAAATTTGGACTTGATGCTTGAGATCTAAGGCGCTTGTTGGTTCATCTAAGAGCAATACCTTGGGCTCAGCAACAAGAGATTGCGCCAGTGAAACCAGCTGTTGCTGACCACCGCTTAGTTGAGAAAACTGTCTAAGGGCGAGATTTCTCAAACCTAGATAATCAAGGATGGCGTCTGCTTTTTGTTCTTGTTCACATGTGATGTTCCAGCTCAGTTGATGAACCAAGCCCAGTAAGACAAACTCAATAACCGTTAATTGACAGGGAGATTTGTTGAGTTGACATAGGTACGAGAAGGATTGTAGCGGTAATCTCAGCCCGTCCTCCCCACTTGAATTAATCTTCCCATCAGAAGGAATGATGCCCATGATAGCTTTGAGCAATGTCGTTTTTCCTGCGCCATTGGGCCCTAAAATGGCGGTAAATTTGCCACCCAAAAAGTGGGCATCTACCTTCTTTAAAACGAGTTTTCTTCCAATTGGAACGGCAAGATTTTCTATTGAAAGCGACGTCATTAGATAAACCTCCTGCTTATCAGAAAATAAAGAAGGATCGGCACACCGACTAAGGAGGTGACGATACCAATTGGTATGATAGTGCCTGGGACAATCAACTTAGCAACAAGAGACGAGGTACATAAAAGCAACGCTCCCATTAATGCCGCCAAAGGTAAGTAGAAACGCTGATCTTCGCCTATTAGCATTCTTGCTAGGTGAGGAGCAACCAAACCAATGAAACCAATGGTTCCGACAAACGACACTGCTCCTGCAGTTAATAAGGAACACAGTAAAAACATCTGTAGTCTTAACTTGCTGGTCTTTATTCCCAAGGCGAGTGCACGCTCTTCGCCTAAAGTGAGGGCGGTGAGTGCCCATACCTTAGATAACGCAAAGACCAAACCGAACAGGAAAACGGCTCCTGAAACAAAGAAGGACAACCAACTCGCCTTCAGTAGACTGCCAAATAACCAAAAAACAATTTGCTGCAGCACTTCTGGTGATGCCAAATATTGAATTAATGACTGTAAAGCCTGGAAAAAGAAGAGAACGACAATACCTGCCAAAATCAGGATTTTTGCGTCCATATGTCGGCTGCGACCAATTATATAGATCGCCATACTCGCTAATCCAGATGTCAAGAAAGCGGCAAACGGCACGCCTAACCAATGCAAACCAAATACTGAAAAACCGGTTAAAAAAGCTATGGCTGCACCAAATCCAGCAGCAGCAGAGATACCAAGGGTATACGGACTGGCAAGTGGGTTGGCTAAGAGGGTTTGCATTAGACCGCCAGCGAGGCCGAGTGAGGCGCCAACCATAAGACAGGTGAGAGTGATGGGTAACCGAAGTTGCCAGACAATAAGTGTTGATAAGCTGTCACCAGAGGGACCACCTAGGAGGGCTTCAACAACTTGTTCAATGCCTAGCCACGATGAGCCAGTACCAAGATCGAATAAAGCGGAAAAACTCGTTGCCAGAAAAGCGCCTAGCAAAATCTTAATTCTTTGCTTCTGCATTCTTTGATAAATAGCGCCGCTGGAATGATTCAGGTCAGACGATGCTTTCATGCTTTCATTCATGAGTTACGCCCACCTGAATCATGAAAGTGCCTTTGAGCGCTTGCGGCATGTAGTTCCTAAAAAATTCTTGGTGCAATTTCTTAGGTTCAATATCTTTAAATGCTTCTGGGTAAATAGACTTTGCTAGATACAACAAGAAAACGTGGTCGTAAATAGTACGTGTTCCTGAGTGGTATATACCGTAGACGTCACCATTTTTAACTGCCGTCAGTTGATTCCAGCCAGCACGATTTAGGTAGGGGCGGTATCTAGTTTGCGCTTCTTCCATTGTGCTGTTGAAACCAAGCAGGGCGCTGTCGTTATGTTTAACCCAGTGAGCACCGGATATAAAGATCACTTCTGGATCTTGACTCAAGATATATTCAGGCGTTAGGTGGGCAGAACCTTCAAACATCCCATGGGCAAGGTTATCGGCCCCCGCCATTGTCAAAAGGTTGCCCCACATTGTCGTCGAGTAAGATTTACCGTATTCATTTGGTCCACCTGTACCTGCTTCCACATACACACGGCGTGCCGTGTGGTTTTCCAGATGCCTCGTAACACGTTGTTTAACCATGTTTACTGTGTTTTCGTATTCCGTTGCAATCGATGAAGCGCGTCCTTCTGTCCCCATTACTCTGCCTATAACACGTGTGCTAATGACGTGTTTTTCAAGCGTTTGAGCATTGAAGTCTACAACGACAACTCTGATACCATTCTTTTCAAGTATTTCAACTTTTTCACCAAGGGATTGATATTGCCACGCCGCAAGAAGTGCAACATCAGGTTTAGTTAACAAGAGTTTTTCGAAATCAAAAGTACCTGTATAAAGAGAACCTGAATCAATAATCGTTTCTAACTCAGGAATGATTTTTTTATAGGTGGTCCATTGAGATTGACGGTAATCTTTCCAAGAGTGTCTTGGGAAAATAGCCACTTTTTTGTAAGCATCTGGTCCAGCGATCGCTAGGTAATCCTCAAAATAAAAACCTAGGAAAATTTTTTCTGCCGGCTTTTCTAAAGAGATGTTTCTACCGAGCACGTCTTTGAACTGAAGAGCTGTAGAAGCAGAGGCCATGTCACCCAAAGCCAAAGTTGCCAAAAAAAGTGCTTTTACTTTTAAAAGGTGTCCTTTCATTCCCTCGACCTCAAATAGAACACTAATTGTTATAATGTAACAATGGTTCTAGGGTTGAAAAGATATATATTTATTATTTATATCTATTAAATATAAATAATAAAGCTAGGTGGATTTGTTGTTGCGTAATTCAATGGAACTAAATCAAGAACCTACGATATGAGCAGCTACGTCCACTCTCTCTCGTAGCTCTATGTCTAAACCTCGTTACAAAACAACCAACAGGAAGCAATACAACCAATCGCTCATTAACCGTGGCTCTCTGACTTTTTGGATTGATGAAGAGGCAATAAGCGGTTGGGCGCAAAGCAAACAGAATAAGCGCGGTAGGCCACGTCGATTCAGTGATTTAGCTATCACGACAGCACTCATGAAAAGTCAAAAAACACGAGACGGATGGCAAGCGTAGAGTCTGGCGATGGCGCGTACGACACGAGAGTGTGCCACGCTGCTATTAAGATTAAGCGAGCCGTTGCGCTTATTCCCCCAAGAGAAGGAGCAGCCTTCTGGGAGCGTGGTCACCCTCGAAATCTCGCCGTGGGTTGCCAGAAGTTATACGGCTCAAATAAGTATTTGAAAGAGCGGTATGGATACCACAGACGTTCACTATCAGAAACAGTGATGTATCGAGTAAAACAGTTGTTAGGAGGGCGATTGAGCTTAAGAAATTACAATTCACAGGTGGGTGAAACTTACGCGATGATAAAACCGTTGAACAAGCTTACTGGGTTAGGTATGCCTGAAACTTGTCGTATTGACTAAAAAGCATGAGAAACGGGGAGACTCTGTTTCTAAACTGAATTACGCAACAAAGCCAATAATTATTGCGAAGGTGTAAATAATTTCTTGGCTTAATTAAAATTGATTTACGCTAGAAAGGCATTGTGTCATTAACGCACTATAACTAAATATCTTGATATAACTACTCTAAGTGGCAAAGGGTAGAGCACACATATGAATAATTTAATAAAGCACCGCACGGTTTTCATCACCGTTTGATTTGGATTTACATGGCTCGCACCACGTATGAAGGATTTTGATATTTCTTTGTTGCGTAAATCAGTTGAACTAAGTTATCGGGACCGATTAAGAGAAACGGATGTGCTATTTGGAGAAATAGTACATCACAGCGCTGAAGTGATGACTAAGGTGAGGTCTCAAAAAAGTGAGGTAAGGACGATATCTGTTTTTATTCCTACTGGAAAATACGACAAGTGTTTGCCTTACTTATAGACGTATATACATTAACTTAGAAACTGGCTTGACTGATTTGGGGCTAACTCTAACAAGTTAGAGCTTAATCGAGCGCTTGAGACCATTAATGCTCGTTTTGAAAAAGGGACGCTGACCTTTGGCTCTCAAAAGGGAGTTACAGTGAGCAAGGTGGCAGTATCGATATACCCATTCTAGTGACTTACTGACGGGTAAATGTATTTAAATAATCCTCATTCTTGGCTTCTTATCTCTTAGCTTATTGCTTCTTAGTTTTTTACGTGGGGTGAGAAATAATGAGGTGCTCTTTCCTTAGGCGTGATCCTTCGGGCAAGGCTTTCTCTTGGAGCTTTCATCTATGGCCTAGATTGGCATCACCCTAGTGAGCCACTGCGTGCCGCACCAGAAGGTGCTTCTCTACAAGCTCCTATCGTACAACCCTAAACGCCTGCGCCTCGTCAGTCTTCCTCGTTGCTGTTCGTCGTACCTCCTCACTCATTTCACTGACCTCCATTAAGTTCGAGTAAGGGCTTGTTGCCTTATGTGCCGATTTCCCTTTCGACTTGCATCATTTGATGGGGCTCGCAGGCTGTTTACCGTGCTCGCTCAGAGCCCCAATAACAAGGGTATATGAACGCTTCGCGCCCTTGTTATTGAGAACCATGAGCGCTTGCCGGACAGCCAAGCGGCTCCATAAAAGTGATACTCAAACAAAAAGGAAACTCCTCATGGCACAACGAAACTCAAGCCCAACTCTCTCTAAATCGATGTTCAGCGACCAGCGTTTCGCCGCTGGGCACGAAAGCTCACCAAAAAATGATATCTCCTGCCAGGTCGTTGAACGTGCAGTGCGTTCGACCGTTTCCGCGACTGTTTCAAAGGGACTTATTTGGGTGAATTCAACGGACTTTAATTCGAGCGTTCGAGCGGTTAAAGTGCATGAGATTTTACTTAATGAGTTTGGTTATACCGACTCTTTGATCTTGGAGGAAGGAAATAAAGGAAAAGGGGTGAGTATTGGCGTATGTGATAGAGCTACGACTGTGAAACAGATGCGAGAAGATTACGCCTATGCGAAAAAAGAAGAGAGAAACGTTGAAACGACCGCTAAGCATCAAGCGAGAGCGAAAGATCTTCTGACTATCTTGTATGGCCAATAACACGGACTGAGCGCCGCCCATCACGACTTTAAATATTAAAAGGGATCTATTATGTCTGTACTTGCTAACTACTCTAATCACAGCCTTTTCTCTGTAGAAGAAAAAGATATCTTGCACCATGCCGCGAGCATTTTAAAATCTAAGTTGTTTGTGTCAGAGCAGACGCCACTCAATTCCCCTGAATTGGTGAAGTCATTTTGTCAGGCTTCACTCGCTTCCAATGAAAGCGAAGTGTTTGGGGTGATCTTTCTTGATAGTCAGCATCGAGTTTTACGCACAAAAGAGATGTTTAACGGCACCATTGACACCGCATCCGTTTACCCGCGTGAAGTGGTCAAAGAGTCACTGGCCACAAATGCAAGCGCGGTCATTTTTTATCATAACCATCCCAGCGGTGATGCCACACCCAGTCAAGCCGATCGACGTATTACTCGACGACTGACCGACGCGTTAGCCTTGGTTGATATTCGAGTTCTCGATCATTTCGTGGTGTCTTTTGAAGATGTGGTGTCGTTTGTGGAGCGTGGTTGGATATAGCCATTAGTGAAACATGTCTCTCATTTACGCCTATTCTGGCGTGAATGACTTCCTCATCATAATGCTATAAACTGTAAGCAATTAAATAAGGTTTCTACTATGTCTGAATCAAGCAAAGTCACATTAAGCGTTGAAGAGCTGATCAACCTAACCGCTCATGCTGCCACTCAAGAGCAGTTAAATGATACGCGTAAAGAACTCGATCAGAAGATCGAAGCGGTTCGTCATGAGCTTTCAGATAAAATCGACACAGTTCGTAATGAGCTTTCAGATAAAATCGACACAGTTCGTAATGAAGTGAGTTCCCTTAAAAATCTCATTATTGCAACAGCCTTCGCTATGATTGCGACGGTAGCCGGTGCCGCGTTTTGGGTTGGCAGTCATATCAACGTTTAATATTCAAATATGTTTTCTTAAATGCCTCTTATCCTAGAGGCATTTTTTTTGTCCGAACGCTTCAACGCTCGCGCTAAAAGAATTTGAGCCAAAGGCTCGACCGCAAGCGGTCGCCAATACCGCTCTCAGTACCACAGTACGCCTATTTGCTCGATGTTTGATTCTATTGCTTTTTCATGGTGTCACTTTGTGGGTTTGTGGCTGATAGGTGGCTTTTTATGATGAAACCATTACTTTACCTTTCTTTGCTATCGCCGTGTTTCGGTTGGGCTTTTTGCTTTGATGAGGCAGGGAGATTTTATAATGTCGATCCACAGCTTTTAAAATCCATTGCAACGGGGCTTTGTTGCGTAATTCAATGGAACTAAATCAAGAACCTACGATCTGATCA
>NZ_JBGOOI010000108.1:0-9626 GCF_041439605.1 Vibrio sp. 1F169
GCGCAACCTTGCCAAGGTTGAGGTCATCGGTTCGAACCCGATGTATCGCTCCAAATTAAAAAGCCCGAACAGAAATGTTCGGGCTTTTTGGTTTCTGCCGTTCAACATTTTATTACCCCACATTTTTCCTGTTTGACTCCCGTGGTTAGACGGTCGATAAAATATTCAAATTCTCATACCTTTAACTTCGTTTTAAAAGCGAGATTCCCTATGAACTCGTTCCTCGTACTAGGGAATGACGAAAGGGTGCTGAGATCTCAAAGCCTCACTAGCAACGTTTGTATACCCGCGTCGTCATCCTCGGGCGTGAGGAACGAATGAACCGGGGAGCTCCTTACCTAAAGATTAACTTGACGATATTTTCTGCGATTTGTCAGTTACCGCTCCTATTTATCAAGCGATTATTAAAAACTATTGATCGTTCATTTCACTTTATGTTATTTTCCCGCGCAATCTCGGAATGAACAATGTTCAAGAAGAGCAACGATTGCTTCTGGGGGATACGCGTAGTGACCATTCTTGCTGATTGGGACATTACGTAGGGTAGGTATCAGCTAGCCTTTAGCTGATAGACGGGATACTTATGGCGCAATTCGCCATGCTAATGGGAAACCCAACATTGAACACACTAATAACAACATTGCTAATCAGCTCTGCATTTCCAAAAGGGCCAGTTCTTCATAGCTGTCCGATACTGCACAAATGTCCAATTCTTCAAAACAGTAGCATTACTGAACCTTGAGCTCACGCTAACTAATTTTTGCTGTCCTAAGACGGCCTAATTTCGTATTCGTCATTTGACTTATGCGAGCGTACAGCTATATCTCATTTCTAGACAATACGCGTGTTTCACTATGAATTCTCTCTAAATCAATAGAGGGACGGTGTGCAATTGCGTCTGATGGAGGTGAGTATGAACACATTCAAGGGGACTTTTATGACTACCGCCTTTGAAGTCGATATTAATACTATCGCAAATTCATTTTCAACTATGGTTCCTATCGTAGAGGGAACTTATGACCTAACACCCGACGCTATTTTGCTTGAGCAAGAACAGCATGAATCGGATGTTCGTTCATACCCAAGACGCCTACCGATTGCTATTAAACGAGCATGTGGTGTTTTAGTTGAAGATACTCGTGGCCAACTCTTTCTCGATTGCTTGGCCGGTGCAGGTACACTTTCTCTGGGTTACAACCACCCTGAGATTAACCAAGCACTTAAAGACCAACTCGATTCAGGTTTGCCATACCAGACTCTTGATATTACGACTCAAGCAAAAGAGACGTTTATCAAGCGAGTTAAAGCTTTTCTCCCTCAAGACTTTTCAACGAACTCGGTTCTTCAATTCTGTGGCCCGTCTGGCGCTGATGCTGTGGAAGCCGCGATCAAGCTAGCCAAGCAAACTACAGGTCGTAACACTATGTTTGCTTTTCGCGGTGCTTACCACGGCATGACGAACGGCACCATGGGCATGATGGGTAACCTCGGCACTAAAGAACGTCGTAGCGGCTTGATGTCTGACGTACATTTCATGCCTTTCCCATACAACCTCCGCTGCCCGTTTGGCATTGGTGGTGAAGCAGGTGCTAACGCAAGCATTCGTTACATCGAGCGTATGTTGAATGACGATGAATCTGGCATCATGAAACCTGCCGCGATGATCGTCGAGCCTGTACAAGGTGAGGGTGGTGTGATTCCAGCTCCGGCGTCTTGGCTACAAGGCCTACGTCGCATCTGTGATGAACACGGTATCCTACTGATCTTTGATGAAATTCAGTGTGGTGTGGGTAAAACCGGCCATCGCTTTGCGTTTGAAGAGTCAGGTGTTAATCCTGATATCTTGTGCTTGTCTAAAGCGATTGGTGGCGGACTGCCTATGTCGCTGCTTGTATTCGACAAGAGCATCGATACTTGGAAAGCGGGTGAGCACACCGGTACATTCCGTGGTAACCAGTTGGCAATGGTATCTGGCGCTAAGGCGTTAGAGATCATCGAACGTGATGGTTTGGTTGAGCACGCGAACATCGCAGGCCAATATCTACGTCATGGGCTTGAGAAGATTCAATCGCGTGTGAACTGTATTGCTGAAGTTCGCGGTAAAGGCTTGATGCTTGGCGCTGAGATCAAGCAACCAAATGGTGATCTTAACAAGTTTGGCGAACCACAATCCGACGGCGAACTAACCTTAGCGATTCAACGAGCAGCACTAGAGCGCGGCTTGATGGTTGAAAAGGGTGGTCGTGATGGTTCGGTAATTCGTTTCCTTCCGCCAATGATTATCTCTTTTGAGCAGATCGACTTTGCATTGCGCGTGATGGAAGAAGCGATCATCGCAGCGGGTGGTGGTTTACAACAAGACCCAGCTTCAAGCGAACAAACTAACCAAGAATGGAATAAGCATTTCATCCAGACAGGTTTAGGCGGTAGCAACGAATTTGCTAACGTGATGAACCAAACCACTCAAGCGATGAAAGCGGTTTTTGAACAAGTTGAAACGCCTTATTCGGGTTTAGATCCAAAAGTGCTAGAAGCAGCCA
This sequence comes from Vibrio sp. 1F169, assembly GCF_041439605.1. Classification (NCBI taxonomy): domain Bacteria; kingdom Pseudomonadati; phylum Pseudomonadota; class Gammaproteobacteria; order Vibrionales; family Vibrionaceae; genus Vibrio; species Vibrio sp. 1F169. The sequence goes on from NZ_JBGOOI010000108.1 coordinate 2,541, forward strand.
TCAATGCTGTTGATCTCGATAACAATCAACACTCTTTGGTTGATGTTGTAGATAGTACTGCAGACCTTGTCGCTGCGAACTCCATCTTCGTGCAACACCCAGACTGCATTGCGCACCTTCACACTCCTCCTCTTATGGCTTCGGTAGCTGCGGAATCGATTATCGCGGCGTTGAATCAATCGATGGATTCATGGGACCAAGCATCTGCTGCGACTTATGTGGAGCAGCGTGTGGTGGATTGGATGTGTGACAAATACCAACTTGGCGCACAAGCTGATGGTGTTTTCACTAGCGGCGGCACGCAAAGTAACCTAATGGGCTTATTGCTGGCGAGAGACTGGGTTGCGGATAAGCACAATGGTCATTCTATCCAAAAGCTTGGCTTACCAGAATACGCGAGCAAGCTGCGTATCTTATGTTCAAAGAAATCGCACTTCACGGTTCAAAAGTCAGCCTCTCTATTAGGGCTAGGTGAAGCGGCAGTATGCTGTGTTGACACCAATGCAAACGGCACTATCAAGCCTGACTTGCTAGACGCAGAAGTGAAAGCACTTAAAGCTCAAGGGTTGATTCCTTTTGCTGTTGTCGGTACGGCGGGTACTACCGATCACGGTGCGATTGATGATCTTGAAGCGATTGCTGACATCGCCAACCAACAAGATCTTTGGTTCCATGTCGACAGTGCTTACGGTGGCGCGCTTATCTTAAGCAGCCATAAAGCTCGTCTGAAAGGTATCGAAAAAGCGGACTCAGTGAGTGTCGACTTCCACAAGTTGTTCTTCCAAACAATCAGCTGTGGTGCAGTGCTGCTGAAAGACAAAGCGAACTTTAAGTACCTACTGCATCACGCAGACTACTTAAACCGTGAACACGATGAACTGCCGAATCTAGTCGATAAGTCTATCGCTACCACCAAGCGTTTCGATGCACTGAAAGTCTTCATGACGATGCAAAGTGTTGGACCAAAGCAACTGGGTGATATGTACGACCATCTTCTAGAGCAGACGCTTGAGGTTGCCGATCTGATTCAGAAGCATGACGATTTTGAGCTGCTTGCTGAGCCGTCTCTTTCGACTGTGCTGTTCCGATCTAAGCCGTCAGCAAACGGTGAGCTAGATTTAGACAAACTGAATCAGACGTTAAGACTGGAAGCGCTGACTCGTGGCGTTGCGGTATTGGGTGAAACTGTCGTGGATGGTAAGAGCGCACTTAAATTTACTATCTTGAATCCGTGCCTAAAGACTTCAGATTTCAAATCTTTAATTAACAAAATTCAAACTCTAGCCACTGAGCTAGCAGAACAACAAGGGTAATTAAAACTATGGCTATTCTACAAATTGGTGCAGGCGGCGTTGGTTGGGTTGTTGCACATAAAGCAGCACAAAATAACGAAGTACTGGGTGATATCACAATCGCTTCTCGCACAATCGCGAAGTGTGAAAAAATCATCGAATCTATCAAAGGCAAAAACAACCTAAAAGATTCTACTAAGAAACTAGAAGCTCGTTCAGTAGACGCTGACGATGTTGATGCGCTTGTTGCTTTGATTAAAGAAGTTAAGCCGGATCTAGTGATTAACGCTGGTCCTCCTTGGGTAAACATGGCGATCATGGAAGCGTGTTACCAATCTAAAGTCTCTTACCTCGATACATCGGTAGCGGTTGATCTATGTTCTGAAGGCCAACAAGTACCACAAGCTTATGATTGGCAGTGGGGCTACCGTGAGAAGTTCGCTGAAGCGGGCATCACAGGTATTCTTGGCGCTGGTTTTGATCCAGGTGTGGTATCAATCTTTGCGGCGTACGCGGTTAAGCACTTGTTCGATGAGATTGACTCAATTGACGTGATGGACGTGAATGCTGGCGACCACGGCAAGAAGTTTGCGACGAACTTTGACCCAGAAACCAACATGCTTGAGATTCAAGGCGATTCTTTCTACTGGGAAAATGAAGAGTGGAAACAAGTACCTTGTCACTCTCGTATGCTTGAGTTTGAATTCCCAAACTGTGGTTCTCACAAAGTTTACTCAATGGCGCACGATGAAGTTCGTTCAATGAAAGAGTTCATCCCAGCTAAGCGCATCGAATTTTGGATGGGCTTTGGTGATGCATACCTGAATTACTTCAACTGCATGCGTGATATCGGTCTTCTTAGCCCAGATCCGCTAACACTGCACGATGGTACTGTGGTTCAGCCTCTGCATGTTCTTAAAGCACTACTGCCAGACCCAACTTCTTTGGCTCCGGGTTACACAGGTTTAACGTGTATCGGTACTTGGGTTCAAGGTAAGAAAGACGGCAAAGAGCGCAGCGTATTCATCTACAATAACGCAGACCACGAAGTGGCTTACGAAGACGTAGAACACCAAGCAATCTCTTACACTACGGGTGTACCTGCGATTACTGCTGCACTTCAGTTCTTCCGTGGCGAATGGGCTGATAAAGGCGTGTTCAACATGGAACAGCTAAACCCAGACCCGTTCCTAGCAACTATGCCGGAAATCGGTCTAGATTGGCATGTTCAAGAACTTGATGCAGGCCAAGGTCTTCCTGTGATTCAAGAGCTGAAAAAATAAGAACTGATTTCTTGTTTTGATTGCTAATTAAAGGGGACATGGATTGTTCCCTTTTCGATGATGATAGCCTTGAAGCTTTGGTATCATTTATTTTGATTTTGTAACTCACTGCGCTCGGACAGGACAAAATCAAAATAAATCACACCAAAATTGTTAATTTACCTTTCCATCTATAGATGCTGCTTGAGTGTTTACAAAAATGACGTTTAAGAAAGAAGAACTAAAAACCCCATATTTCATGATCAACGAAGACAAGTTGATTGCGAATCTAGAGAAAGCCAAGCAACTGAAAGAGATTTCAGGTGTGAAATTGGTATTGGCACTGAAGTGTTTTTCGACATGGGGTGTGTTTGACATCATCAAACCTTACCTCGATGGCACGACAAGCTCTGGCCCATACGAAGTCAAGCTTGGCCACGAAACCTTTGGTGGTGAAACGCACGCTTACAGTGTGGGTTACAGCGAAGATGACGTGAGAGAAGTTGCGGATATCTGCGACAAGATGATCTTCAACTCTCAAAGTCAACTTGCTGCTTACCGTCATATTGTTGAAGATAGAGCTTCATTGGGTTTACGTTTAAATCCGGGCGTGAGCTATGCAGGACAAGACTTGGCAAACCCTGCGCGTCAATTCTCGCGTTTGGGCGTGCAAGCTGACCACATCAAACCTGAAATCTTTGATGAGATTAATGGTGTGATGTTCCACATGAACTGCGAGAACAAAGACGTTGATGCATTTATCGGCCTGCTTGATTCAATTTCAGAACAATTTGGTGAACACCTAGATAAGCTAGATTGGGTGAGCATGGGCGGTGGTGTGTTCTTCACATGGCCGGGCTATGACATCGACAAGCTTGGTCTTGCGCTAAAAGCCTTCTCTGAAAAGCACGGCGTGCAGATGTACCTTGAGCCGGGTGAAGCCATCATCACTAAAACAACTGACTTGGTTGTGACAGTGGTTGATATCGTAGAGAACGTGAAGAAAACCGCTATTGTCGATTCAGCTACCGAGGCACACCGCCTTGATACGCTTATCTATAATGAACCAGCATCGGTATTGGAAGCTTCTGAAAACGGTAACCATGACTATGTGATTGGTTCATGTTCATGCCTTGCAGGTGATCAGTTCTGTGAAGCAAGCTTTGAAGAGCCACTGAAAATTGGCCAAAGGCTACACCTGTTAGACAGTGCGGGTTACACCATGGTGAAACTAAACTGGTTCAATGGCCTAAAAATGCCATCAATCTACTGCGAACGTAGCAGTGGTGAAGTTCAGAAGCTAAATGAATTTGGCTATGAAGACTTCAAACGCTCATTGTCGCAATGGTCGGTTAAGTAACTAAGTCATAGTTTTAGAACAATAAAAAGAGCAGCCGGTGAGCTGCTCTTTTTGTTTTCCTTTAAAACTAGTTAAATGGCTTAACTAATCTAATCAGAGGAGAAGGGGGGTTACTTGGATCTATAATCGTTTCCAGAGCCTCTTCGAAATCAATGATCAAACCATCATAGGCACTGTTAATTTTGTGTGCGTCTGGTGTGTTCGTCCAGTAAGGCTCATTGGTTGTCGTTGGGAAATGTGTCAGGTTAATAGCAGGTTTCGTGCAGCGGTACTCTACGATTGAACTGAGCTCTTTGATATTTGGCAAGCGAAAGCCCGTTTGGCTAGCAATTGTGGTTAGGTTTGTGTCTTTAGTTGCATTGAGTGCATCTTGCCAGCTTTTGTATTTAAGTGCTGTTCCATCACATTTATCTTGTGCCGAATTGTAGCTTTCACCTAAGTTACATTTAGACCAAAGTAAATTAGTGGTAACGTCCAGTAATGTACCATCTTTACGGTCGATAAGCTGCCCGTCTTTAACCGATGCCGACTGTGTCGTTACACATGTTTGTGCTAATACGTTACCGCATAGTAGGGCGGTTAGTGTCCCTAAGCATATATGAAGTTTCATTAGTCTAAGCCTCCGCTCACAGCGACAATACCCGCTGAACTTGAAATGTTTTTATTACAAAGCTCTAGCTCTCCCGTAGCCGTATCAACGCATCGTACGCTACCGTTTTGTTTTACTGAGCTTGTTTTGGTAAAGAGCTTGGTACCTAGGTTAGGGAAGAAGTCCACACCACTTGATGGTTTGCTGCCGACATTAAAGTTAATGAATGAACGAGCCTCAATAGGAGAGGGCAGACGCCAATCCGTGATGCCGCAGATAGCATAACTGTTTAGGCTCTCAATATAGCTTTTGGTATTACAGTTGCGATTACCAGAATTGTCATTGGGGTAAGCGCATTGAGAAGATATAGGTCCGGCGCTGTACAGCAGATCGTTAGGCGCTCCGGCATAACCGCCATTGGTGGTTGCATCGGAATCGTACCAAGTGTAGGTGTATGAAGCACTTCGCCAATAACTTGATTCAGTTCCCCAAGGGTAAGGGTTTGCGTTAGCGTCTAGTTTATGTTTTTCAACCCAAGTTTCGATGTTGCTTGTCGTAGGCAGCGCTCTAGCGGTTTGTTTGTTTTCAATATATAGACCCGTTCGTTCATCTTTTACACAGCGCCAACTAGAGGCTGATGAATTTACTGGATTACCATTCGCATCAATCTTGGTGTAGCGGAAACCATATGCACCATCAGAGTGCTCACTTCCATCCGTTTTATCTAAACCAAAATCGGCATCTTGATTGGGGTGCGATGCTGGAGGGGTGGCGCTGTCGTAAGCTGTGCCATCGAAATAGGTCACATAGCCAGTATCGTTGAAGCTTTTCTGTCCGGGTATATAGAACGCAAGCGAGTTTTTCTTAGCATCGATAGCTGCGTTTCCTGCGCTAGCGATGGTGTAGATTACGGATTCTCCGCCTTCATTGAAGCTGTCAGCAATCGCAGAAAACTTGATGCTTGTTGACAGGGTTTCAGCGGCTATCTTGATACTTGAACCAGCGATATCAACACTAAAGTCTTTAGCTGTGGCGATGCCCGTTTGAGCGAGTGTCAGCGTAACCTCTTTAGAGGTGTAGTGGCTTAAAGTTGCTTGCTGAACAACGCTGTCGCCCTCTACAACGGTACTTAAGTCTTTGCTAAACCGGACAGTTGGCTGATTGTCACTATCATTAATAGTTACTTCGGTTTGCTTGTTGGTCAGAGTGTAATTTGCACTGTTATCCACACCAATGGTGTAGTGAAAGGTCTTGTTCCCTTCGTAAAGATTATTATGGGTAAGATTCAAAGGAAGAGCTGCACTAGTTGCACCCGCCGAAATCTTGACGTTTTGGCTAGAGATAGCATCGTAGCTTTTAAACATACCAGTAGAGCGTGTTGTGATATCGCTGGTGACGATAGTTAGAATGAGCTCTTGGCTTAAGGCTTTGGAAAAAGAAACTGTAATTGACTCTGTCTTCGACCCTGATTGTGGTTCAGAAAATGAAACACTTTTCGGGATGCTAACGTTAATTTGTGATGATGACGAAGTAGACGTTGTTTTACCATTATTCTCATGACCGCTTTTACAGCCACTGAATAGTGTTATGAGAAGGATTACTGAGATGGTATTGAGCTGCCAACTCGACCTGTTTCTTTCCATGTTTGAACCTAAACCATTAAATTGTATAAGATAATCTATGGTAACAAAAATATTATACGAATGCCTGAATTCATATGGTTAAGTTATGTATTTCGAATGTTTCCATATGGTTTTTTGTAAGTTATGTAAGAGGAGGGGGCTTTCTGGAGGGGAGCCTCCCAATGATGAATTTATCATCAGGAGGCTAGCTTGTTAGCTTTCAATCATCACTCGAGTATCTTCACTGAGCGTTTCTAATTCATTCACTACGTCATCAATCAAAACTTCGATTGGTAGCTTAACGGCAATCTTGGAAGTAAATAAGCTTGAGCTAACACCACCGCCACCAGCGATAAATACTCGGTGGCAATCCATATCTAGAATGCTAATCCCTTGTCTGTCTAGTACATGTGTCACTTCGTTGACGATGCCAGCTCGGTCGTTAGAGTCGAGTCGTAAATGATGTATTGTGTCTTGTGCGTTGTTAGTGTGGTCTGAATCAACAAACTGCACGATCAAGTCAGCATTGGCACTGAAAGCATCCTTAACAATTGATTCGTTGATGGCAGGAAGTTGAATCTTTAATACGCCTGCAACTTGATCTTCAATAAAGTTAACTTTACTGATGAGCCATTTTCCGTCGTTTTCGTGAGTAACCGCAGCAAGTTGCTTGATTGTTGCTGGTGATGCTTGTCCGATAAAGTTTACGATAAATGTACTGTTCATATCAGCCCCCAAAGCCTCAATTGTTCGTTGCTAATTAAATGTTTGATATCACGTGATAAAGTTCTTTAATTTCAGTGTAGAAGGTTACATCGAACAATGTTTGACCTGTGTCAATTTTTGAAACTAAGCTGTGATGCAAAAAAAGAGAATGAAGAGTAGGGCACAAAAAAAGCGGCTAGAGAGCCAACACCTATCATTTAAGGTGTTTAGATCGCACAGTGTAGCGAGTCTTACT
>NZ_JBGOOI010000109.1:0-9295 GCF_041439605.1 Vibrio sp. 1F169
TTATCTGCTAACTGCAAGATCGTTCAAGTCTTCTTAAACGATCGGCATTAAGTCTTAAAGACTGGCCTTTATTATTGCGCGTTGTTGACTCACTATTTGAGCTGTGGAGCAGTTCAATTAGTGAGAAATTAGAAATTCACCCGCTGGGTCAACAATCACTTTGTCACTCATGCCTTGACGACCAAGCAGCATCATATAAGTCATATCTTGACGGTTGCTTAGTGTGATATCGATAGGCCATTCCTGACCGCCGATTTTTAGCATGGTTTCAATCACACAACGGTGTTCAACTTCGCCGTTCGATGACTTGATTCTTTTACTTGTTTTCAGCTTCGCCTTGCAGCGCACTGTTTCTTCTAAGTGGTAAACGTCTGGGTGAAGATCGAACTCAACGAAGTTTTCACCATCTGTTTTTACACATAGTAGATTGTCTACGTGTAGAGAAGAGGTTTGAGCCCCTGTATCAACACGCGTATGTAGTCCAGTTATCCCTAACTCTGGTAAGCAAAGTGCTTCTGTATTCCCTATGATCATTTTATTGTTCATGTTTTTTCCAATCATGAGTAAACGGCGTTTAATCAGCCTTTGCCACGAGTACGGTTAGCGTTTGGTTTTGCATTTTTCTCGATAAATCCGAAAATCATGTCTGCTACATCTTTACCTGTCGCTTTCTCGATACCTTCTAGGCCTGGAGAAGAGTTCACTTCCATTACAACAGGGCCATTCTTAGATTGTAGAATATCGACACCACATAGGTTTAATCCCATGATTTTAGCTGCATTGATAGCTGTAGCGCGCTCTTCTTTGGTTAGTTTAACCAGTTGAGCTGTACCGCCACGGTGCAGGTTAGAGCGGAATTCACCCTCACCAGCTTGACGTTTCATTGCTGCAATAACCTTGTTACCCACAACAAAACAACGGATGTCTGCGCCATTAGCTTCTTCAATGAACTCTTGAACCAAGATGTTCGCTTTTAGGCCCATGAATGCTTCGATAACGCTTTCAGCTGCTTTGTTTGTTTCTGCTAGAACCACGCCGATACCTTGAGTGCCTTCAAGAAGCTTGATAACCAGTGGCGCGCCACCTACGTTTTTGATCAAGTCTTGAATCTTGTCTGGGCGGCTAGCGAAACCTGTTTTTGGTAAGCCAATACCTTTACGAGATAACAGTTGTAGTGAGCGCAGTTTGTCGCGAGAACGACTGATTGCTACTGACTCATTGATACAAAAAGTGCCCATCATTTCGAATTGGCGAACAACCGCAGTGCCGTAAAAGGTAATGGAAGCGCCAATACGTGGAATAACAGCATCGTATTGAGGTAGCTCTTCACCCATGTAGCGAATCTTCGGATTGTTACTCGCGATATCTATATCACAGTGCAGCGTGTCGATAACATCGACCTGGTGACCACGAGCTTCTCCAGCCGCTTTTAAGCGAGAAGTAGAGTATAGGTTTTCGTTGCGAGAAAGAATTGCGATACGCATGGCGTTTCCTTAGTTAATACCTGATTGGTAACTGCAAATAAATGAGTTGTTAGCTGAGCTTTCAGTTTTTCTGAGGCTCTTTGCTTGCTTCGGGGCGAACCTTAAGGCTTTTCGTTTAACTAAGAAAACGAATTAAATTTGTCGAGTCGACAACGGAAATTTATCGAATGTGTGAGCGATTGGTACAACTAGGTTGAGAGGGAGTTTGGAATGGAAAAGCGAGTTGAGACCTAACTCATATTGGGGGTAGGAGCCTATTAGGTTGTACTCAACTCGCGTTAACTCGGTGCTTAAAAGTGTACTAATAACGCCAGTTACATAGCTCTATAAGTGTTCGTAGTGCTTCTCTTTCGAGCTTGCTACAGGTGCTTTTTAGCTTATTAAGATAGTATTTTCTCATGATGATTACTTCTCTTGTATTAGGCTTTGGTGGGAGCTCAAAGTTCCTTGTTGACCCATTAATTATGGTTACTTAATAGGAAGTAATAAACAGATGGGTTTTTACTAAGTTGTTCCTGTTTTTGTCTTTTATCGCTACTTTTTGACTGATGTGTTTTATAATGGGCTTAATCAGGAAGGGTTGTTTCTAAAAAGGTTCATTATTTGTCTGATCTAAACATGATGCGTTACTACACAAGGCTGGATTCGTTTGAGCCTAATCTTTCACACTCGGTGACCTTAACCGAGGTCGCAGACAAGCTGTTCACCAGTTTACGCCATGCACGAACTTTGTTAGGCAAGATGCATCAGGCTGAATGGGTGGTGTGGGAGCCAAAAGTCGGCAGGAATCAACGTTCTAATCTGACCTTACGTTTTAGCAATCAAGAATTGACTCAACATGTTGCCAGTAAACTGATAGAGCAGGGCAAATACGAAAAAGCACTCTCAATTCTAGACAATGACCGCGCTGTATTTGGCTCTCTCCTTCAAGAAACCTCTGGCGCGACGATGCGTGAAGGGCTACTGCACGTACAATTAACCTATAAACGTAAGTTTGAAGACCTATTCCCACATCATATTCACCGCAGTAGCGAACGATTTTTGATCAGGCAAGTGTTCAGTTGCCTCGTCACTTGTAATGGCAAGGGCAAGTTGAAGCCTGAACTGGCGCACCATTGGGAATATGATGCTGAAAAGTTGGTTTGGACTTTCTATTTGCGCCCAGGCCTAACCTTCCACGATGGTCAACCCGTTGATGCCAAGCAGTTAGTATCGTTGTTTACCGCCTTAAAACCGCTACCTTTTTATCAGACAGAGTTAGCCCATGTTGCTTCGGTTTACAGTGAACAGCCGTTAAGGATCAGCTTCCAATTGACCAAAGCAGACACCGGCTTCGCTGGCTTATTGGCTGGCGTTAAGTATTCGATTCAACCCGCAGCGCAAGTAACTCGTGAGCCATCGCCATTAAACTCGGTGTCACATGCAGTTATTGGTACCGGTCCATTTAAAGTGGTTGAGACCAATAATGAACGGATCAAGCTCGCGGCATTTGAGCTCTATTATGGTTGTCGGTCTTTAACCGATGAGGTGACCATCTGGCAGTTTGAAGAATCGATGACAGGCAGTGCTCGATTCGATGACAGCCAAATGCAAGTCTCGTCTTATGAAGATTCTTCTTGTTTCCATCAGCTAGGGAAAAGCGATACGGAGCTTGTTTCAGCAGACACAGACGGCCTTCGTAGCCGAGTCGAGGATGGGTGCTTATTTATCCTGTTCAATCAGAATTCAGCGGCAACTCCGCTTAATAATGAGCAGCGAAAATACCTTTCAGAACTGACCAACCCACAAGCTATTTTATCTCAGCTGGAAAAAAACAAGGGTTTGTTCAGTGTCTCTTTAGCTCAAAACATACTGCCAAGTTGGCAGAAATTGTATCGAACGCCTTCGAAAGAAGCACAACTGCCGAAAAAGATGAGTATTGCAGTTTACGACTATTATGCGTTGTACCGATGTGCCATCTGCGTTTCAGACATATTGAAACGATATGGTGTGGAAGTTGAGGTGAACACCTACAGTTTTCGAGAATTGGCGCAGTTATCTCAGAGTGGCGAGTTAAAAGAGGATCTGGTGCTGTGTAACCTGAACCTCGATGACAATGCCCCGTCTTCGCTGTTTTCGTGGATGATGAATGATCCTGTTTTGCACTCTGCTTTGGGAGATATGAACAGTGATTGGCTCAAGCAGCGCTTGGATAGTCATAAAGCCTCGGTTGAACTGCCTAATTACTTGGCAGAGTTGGAGCCCGTTGCATCCACGTTGATTTCTGATTATTGGCTAGTGCCTATGTTCCATCATTTACAGACCGTTCGTTTCCAAGGCATTTTGAAAAACGTGGCCATCACAAACTGGGGATGGCCAGACTTCAAGAATGTATGGTCCGCTGATTAACCTTTCTTACTAACTAAGTTAGCTCGTTTTCAAAGTCAGTTTCTCCAAAATCGACTTTGGCATGCTCACGTCTAGGTAAATTAAAAGTTACACTCATTGGTTTACTTTTGTGTTTTGATATGTAAACTAGTCGGTGTAGTTTATGTGTTGGGCCTATCCCAACCGACGAAGAGATACCAATGAAAAAATATCTATTACCGATTTTAGGAGTACTTGCCGTGGTCGCTATCGTAAGCACAGGTTCACAATCAAACGACAATCTAGATAAGCTTCCAAAGAAGTTTGTTAACAGTGAGCTGGAATACAAATCGGGTATGTCTGATATTTTTTCAATCTTGAAAGCATACGTGACTGTGGAAAGAAACGAGCCAGTGCCGCGCACTGCATTGCCTTTGATTCCAATGACAGCTGAGCAATTGATCGAAGAGCAAGATGATGTTGCTTATCGCTTGGGTCATTCCAGTGTGATGATGAAGCTGGATGGCAAGTTAGTGATGACTGACCCTGTGTTCAGTGATCGTGCATCACCCGTGCAATGGATGGGGCCGAAGCGCTTCCACCCAACACCAATATCACTGCAAGAACTACCTGATATTGATGTGGTGGTGATCAGCCACGATCACTACGACCATTTAGACAAAGGTGCTGTTAAGGTATTAGCCGATAAAGTAAGTACGTTTTTGGTGCCATTAAGAGTGGGCGCACTATTGGAAAAGTGGGGCGTGGATAAAGAGAAGATCATCGAATTGAATTGGTGGGAATCAGCAACAGCCTCAGATATAGAGTTTACTTTGACGCCAACACAGCACTTCTCTGGTCGTGGCTTACTTGATCGTGACCAAACACTGTGGGGGAGTTGGGTTATCAAGGCTTCAGATAAGAAAGTATTCTTTAGTGGTGACTCTGGTTACTTCAACGGCTTTAAAGAGATTGGTGAGCGCTATGGGCCGTTTGATTTAACCATGGTTGAAACGGGCGCGTATAACTCTCTTTGGGCGGATATTCATATGTTCCCAGAGCAGAGCGTTCAGGCCCACATTGACCTGCAAGGTAAGGTGATGATGCCAATCCACAACAGTACCTTCGACCTTTCTATGCACGATTGGCAAGACCCAATGGAACAAGCTCTGGTGATTAGCAAAGAGCGAGATGTGCAAATGGTAAGCCCTGTGATGGGTGAACGTTTGGTGATCTCAGAGCCGGTACCCGTTCAGGCATGGTGGAAACTGGCATCGAATTAGAGCTGTTACCTAATTAGAACGGACATCTAATTAACACTCTCATCTAAGTTAGAAGTAGTCATACTGCTAATCTATATAAAGCCAGTTGATACAAAAAACGCCACCGATCATTCGATTCGGTGGCGTTTTTTCGTTTTATTTTGAAGATCAGCTTTCTAAGTTATGCGCCATTTTCTTCGCAACTTTTCTGAATTGCTCTAACTCATCTTCGGCCATGCCTTTGGTCATTCTCTTCAGCATGTCTCGATCTATATCCGAGACCTTACTCATGATCTCTTGAGCCTTATCGGTCAGAACCAATAACTGGCTGCGCTTGTCTTCCGGGTTCGGAGACTTCTTCACAAGTTCCTGATTGATCAAGGCGTTAATGAGCCGAGTGACCTGGGCTTTATCACGATCTAGGAAGTGTGCGATGTCAATAGCGGTACATGGAGACTTCTTGGTAATGATCTTCATGACACGAATGTTCATGGGTGCGATCTCTGAGTCCAAGCTCTCAATCTGCTCGCTCATTTGACGTTTCAAAGAGTGCACTAAACGAAAGATAGATTCTAGCGATGTGTTATCAGACATAAACGATCCTTAGAAATATAGTTGACATTATCAACTAGTATATTTATAGTTGACATTATCAACTTAATTGTTCGTAAATTCAAGACAGGAAATAGATATGACGATTCAAGCAGCACTAACGCCAACTCTTCCTGAGCAAAAAGGCACACCGGTTTTATACAAAATTTTGGTCATGATGAGCTTAATGCTAACCATTGGCGGCAGCTTAACGGCCGTGATGACTTACATGAATGTCGGACTCGGTGAGGCATTTATTGGCAACTGGCTTTCTTCGTTAGCCCTTGTTGTCGTGATCATGATGCCAATGGGCGCTGTGATGATGGCTTTAATCACCAAAGCCGTTGCTAGAGTGTTCACAACTTATGGCGAGAAAGTTCGCAACCTGATCGTAGGACTGAGCATGGCATTCATTATGGAGTCCATCATGGCATTTGTAACAGCGGCAAATAATATTGGATTTTCGGATACATCGGCGTTTACCAGTGGATGGTTTAATGGATTTATTACCGCGCTTCCTGTTGGCCTTACGATCATGGTCGTAATGTCGATGACGGTTAAACCCAAGCTAGAACGATTCATGAAGAGTTAGCCAACACACTTTTTAAGCATTGTAGGAGATCCACATGACAGCATTCACAGGCAAACATAACAACTACCGCATCACTATCGAAGAAGTGAACATCAAAGAAGATCGTGAATTGCAAACCATGCAGTTTGAAATTGAAGACAGAGAGAACATGTTCGCGATTGTTGAGAAGATCAAACAAGACAGCGGCTTAGACGAGCAATCAGCAGCGCGACTAGGGGTGAGCATTCGTTTACTTGGCCCAATGATGATGCAAGATAGAAAGCACCCTCTGTTTGTTGATTTCATGCCTCACTTCAGAAACTTCATGCAGAATCTGAAGAAGACGTTGAAAGGGCAGTAAAGCCTAGTCATCAGTAGTACGCTTAGAAAGCCAGTAATCAATTTACTGGCTTTTTCCTTATTGAAATCAACATGGTTTTACGTAGTTACGTTTAGAATATGCGAAAATTGATGGTTGAATTTTCGGTGTTGGTTCGTTGTTTAATTGTCTATTCAAGCTTCAATAAATCCGATATTATACTGGTCATAAAAATAAAGGTGGTATTATATGACAAATATATTTGAGCAAGCAGCTGAAGAACTGCTGAGTCGCCGCGTTGCGGGAACCAAAGCACCAAGATTGGACGAACAGTACCGTCCGAATAACTTGGAAGATGCGCTAAAGATCCAATCATCAATGATCGATCTTAAGAGCGACAAGGTCGGTGGTTGGAAGTGTTTGCTTCCTTTGGCTGGAGACAAGTTCATTGTTGCGCCTATCTTTTCGGGTAGTGTTCAACAAGGCGAGGTTTGCGAACTGTTTGCTGACAACGACGTAGTACGTGTTGAGCCTGAAATTGCATTTACTCTTGCTAAGAGCTTGCCTGCAAGCCAAGAAGGCTACAGCGAAGAGCAAATCAACGACGCGATCGGTTCTTGCCACATGGCACTTGAGTTGATGCAGTCTCGCTTTGCTGATGACAGCGGCGCTGAGTTCTATGAAAAACTGGCCGATGGTCTAGTAAACCAAGGTCTGTTCATTGGCCCAGAGATTGACCGTGAAAAAGCGTTCACTTCTGCTGAGATCAACATTGAAGTGACCCAAGGCGAACAAGTTCAAGCGTTCGCAGGTAAGCACCCAAATACATTACCACCAAGCCCAATTTACTGGCTGATTAACTACATGACACGTCGTGGTGTTGATTTCCAAGCGGGTGAAGCCATTATCACGGGCTCTTACTGCGGTATCGTAGAAATGGGATTCGATAAGCCAACGACCTTCCACTACGAAGGCATTGGTGAATACCAAGTGACGTTCCAACAAAAACGCTAACTTAGCAAAAGCCTTAAGTAAGCAAAAAGCTAGCTTCTGCGTAAACGCTATCTGTTCTCGAAAAGCAATCTGTTCTCAAAAGGCTATTTACTGGTGAGTAAATAGCCTTTTCTATTATGTGATGTTCAATGGTGTGCTTATTACTTTGCATTAAATTGGGCGTTTAGACGTCTAGACGTTGACAAGCTCTAAGTGTGACATTAGTCTGCTCACCTTCCTGTTCTATTGTGTTGTCGTTCCATGTCCAATTCAAAAAGTTCTAATGCTGTAATTGCACCTTCTGCAGTTGCGCTTATCCCTCTGATCGTGTTCCTATCGTTGTTTATTGGCGTAGGTACGTACTTGTCACTGCAAGGCGTCGATTTTGCTTTTTATCAGCTTCCAGCTCCAATTGCAGCTTTGCCTGCTGTGATGTTGGCGTTGTTGCTAAGCAAAGATAAATTGAACCGCGCTATCGAACAGTTCTTAGGTGGAGTAGGTCACAAAGACATTATCGCAATGTGTATGATCTACCTATTGGCGGGTGCTTTTGCGGCTGTGGCTAAAGCGTCTGGTGGCGTGGACGCGACGGTAAACCTAGGTCTATCGGCGATTCCGACAAGCATGATCCTACCGGGTATCTTCCTGATTTCAGCTTTCATCGCGACGGCAATGGGCACCTCTATGGGTACTATCGCTGCGGTTGCCCCTGTTGCGCTAGGTATTGCCGACTCAGCTGGCATGAGCATTCCTCTGACTGCTGGTGTTGTTCTGAGTGGTGCGATGTTTGGTGACAACCTTTCTATCATCTCTGATACCACCATTGCCGCGACACGCTCGCAAGGCTGTGAGATGAGAGACAAGTTTAAAGAGAACATCCGCATTGCACTGCCGGCTGCACTTATCGCAATTGTTATCTTTGCTTTCAACAGCACAGCGACTCAAGTTCCTGAAACGGGCCCAATTGAGTGGCTGAAAGTACTGCCGTACATCACCATACTGATTCTTGCGGTATCGGGCATGAATGTCTTTGTCGTGTTGACGATTGGTATCTTGCTGGCGGGTGGCGTGAGCCTAGGTTCTGTTGAGAACTACGGTATGACTGATTACGCTCAAGACATCTACGCAGGCTTCGGCAACATGCAGGAGATCTTCTTATTGTCGATGCTAATTGGCGGTTTGAGTGAGCTGATGCGTCGTCAAGGTGGATTGGCGTTCCTGACTAACTTAGTAAGTGGTGTGATTCGTGCATTTGGCTCTTCACACTCTAAGCAAGCGAATGGCCGTGCGAGTGAGCTAGGTATTGCTGGCTTAGTATCTATGGTGAACCTATGTACGGCAAACAACACGGTAGCGATTATTGTGTCTGGTAGTGTGGCTCGCCAATTGGCGGAAGAGAACAATGTGTCTCCACGTCGTTCTGCAAGCTTGTTGGATATCTTCTCTTGTGTGATTCAAGGCGTATTGCCTTACGGTGCGCAGGTATTGCTATTAGGTTCGGTATTTAACCTATCGCCTTTGGATATTGTAGCCAACTCGTACTACTGTTTTGCTCTTGCAATCGTGGCTGTAGTCGCTGTGTTTATCAAACACCCAGCGCGTCAAGTGGCTAACGCTTAGTAGCAACTGAATAAACTGAGTGATTACTGATTTTGATAAGAAGGCTCCTTAATAGGTAATGCCGTTCACTTAAGAGTGAACGGCATTTTTGTTCTTAGCATACCGTTGT
>NZ_JBGOOI010000110.1:0-9187 GCF_041439605.1 Vibrio sp. 1F169
GCTTTTTGCGGGGGCGCCCAGCTCGAACCCTTCGGGCAGCGTTTGCTGGTCATTTCTACTACGTTATAGGCTTCTCATGTAGGCTAGCTACATATCAAAGCCTCTGCCTTGTATAAATACCCAGCAACTCGCTGCAAAAACCAGCTCGAAAGATCAACACGCCCTAATTTCAACCCAAAAACTTTTTTGTAATGACTGATGGCGTGATAAATAACGGTGTAATAGATGGATGCTCGTGTAATAACAACAGAAACTTTACCTCTAAGACTTGGGTTAACAATGTGGTCTCATTCTGAGTGGCAAAGTCAGTTTTATGGCAAAGGAACAAAACCCGCTGAGCGCTTAGAAAAATACACCCAAGTTTTTCATACCGTTGAAGGCAACACGACTTTCTATGCGACACCCAGTGTCTCAACGGTCAATAACTGGAAAGCCGCGAGTCACGATGATTTCAAGTTTACTTTTAAGCTGCCTAAGTTCATCACCCACCAGCAGCACTTAAAACATTGCCAAGCCGAACTCAAAGAATTTCTGCTCACCATGTCGCCCCTACTTAGGCGCATTGGTCAGTGGACGATTCAATTGCCCCATAGCTTCGAACCCAGCATGCTTCCTGCCCTGCAAAAATTTTGTACCTTGTTTCCAAAAGACATGCAGCTCGGCGTTGAAGTTCGTCACCTTGGTTTCTTTGATAAAGGCGATGCCGAAAAACGTTTCAATCATTGGTTGATAGAAGAAGGGATCAATCGCATCATTATGGATAGCCGTCCTGTTTTCTCCGCACCACCAACCACAGAAGCGGTGATCGACGCGCATCAAAAGAAACCACGTGTTCCGGTTCATGCCATTGCGACGGCAAACAATCCGATGGTTCGCTTTATTGGTCATCCAGATCAGGAACCCAATCTGGCTTTCTTTAAACCTTGGTTCGCGAAATTACCGACTTGGTTAAACGAAGGAAAACAACCTTATTTAATGATCCACACCCCAGACAATAATCACGCCCCTGAGTTGGCGATTGCTATCTATAAGCAATTACAGACGCAAGTTGCTGAACACACAAAGATAACCTTGCCTAATTTGGCGGAGTTTCCTGCTCAAAAAGGCGACCATCAAATCTCGATGTTTTGATAGTAAACAACTACTAACACACGTTCACTTTCATCAATCTCAGTTTTCGTGACACAAGCCATTTTTTTACGTAAAATACGTCCCCTTTTATTTGGTATGAATTTTGTGCCAATTACGCTGACTGTCGAGAGAAAATGCCATGAGCAACACAGACAATATCTTTTCCGCTCCTATTGATAAAATTGGAGACTTCACCTTTGATGCAAGGGTTGCTGAAGTATTTCCGGATATGATTCAACGCTCGGTGCCTGGTTATAGCAATATCATCTCTGCAATCGGCATGCTGGCTGAACGCTTTGTAAAGCCACATTCAAATATTTTCGATCTTGGCTGCTCGCTTGGTGCTGCGACACTTTCTATGCGTCGTCACATTCAGCAAGAAGGCTGCACGATTTTCGCTATCGATAATTCAGAAGCCATGGTTGAACGCTGTAAGCTGCATGTAAACGCCTACCGCAGTGACACACCGGTAGAAGTGATTGAAGCCGACATCCGTGAAGTGGAAATCAAAGACGCCTCTGTTGTGGTGCTTAACTTTACACTGCAATTTCTGTCTCCTGACGACCGATACGCTCTGCTTGAAAAAATTCATGCAGGCTTACGCCCGGGCGGAATCTTAATCCTTTCTGAAAAGTACGTATTCGAAGACGAAAGTTCAAATGAACTGCTTATCGACCTGCACCATGACTTCAAGCGTGCAAACGGATACAGCGAGCTTGAAGTCAGCCAGAAACGTAGCGCAATTGAAAACGTGATGCGTCCTGACTCGATTACAGTTCACAAGCAACGTTTTGAAAAGATTGGCTTCTCAAGTAGCGAAGTGTGGTTCCAATGCTTCAACTTCGGTTCAATGTTCGCGATTAAATAGCGCACATACCCAGTCAGCTAGTACTAAAACGTCATCCTCAAGAGCGAGGAACGAGCGAGTTGGGGATCTCTATCAAGTACGATAAACCGAGACTCCCTATCATGTTCGTCCCTCACTGTAGGGAATGACAAATTTAATTTCTATTTTAGGGTTTATTGACCCTATTAACTCAGTGAAAAACTATGTTTAATTTTGCCAATTTTTATCAACTCATTGCCCAAGACACTCGCCTTCAGCCGTGGCTTAATGTTCTTCCTCAACAGCTGACGGATTGGCAAAATGCAGAACACGGCGACTTCGACCGTTGGTTACGTGCACTGAATAAAATCCCGCAAGGTGTACCTGATCAAGTTGATCTGAAAAACTCAGTGACGATTGGCAGCTCTACACCGTTCCACACGGGTGAACTTAAAAAGTTAGAAAGCTTACTGAAGACTTTCCACCCTTGGAGAAAAGGCCCTTACACAGTTCACGACATTCACATCGATACAGAATGGCGCAGTGACTGGAAATGGGATCGTGTGCTTCCACATATCTCTCCATTGAAAAACCGTTCGGTTCTCGATGTAGGTTGTGGCAACGGCTACCACATGTGGCGCATGCTAGGTGAAGGTGCTCGCTTAACGGTGGGTATCGACCCTTCTCACTTATTCTTGGTTCAGTTTGAAGCCATTCGTAAATTGATGGGCGACGACCAACGTGCTCACCTATTACCTCTAGGTATTGAGCAACTGCCAAAACTGGAAGCTTACGACACTGTATTCAGCATGGGCGTGCTTTACCACCGCCGTTCACCACTTGATCATTTGATTCAACTAAAAGACCAATTGGTATCTGGTGGCGAACTGGTACTTGAAACGTTAGTGATTGAAGGTGACGAAAACGCTGTTCTTGTGCCTGTAGATCGCTACGCGCAAATGAGAAACGTTTACTTCTTCCCATCTGCACGCGCACTGAAACGCTGGCTTGAACAGGTAGGCTTTGAAGACGTGCGTATCGTTGATGAAAATGTTACAACGATTGGCGAACAACGCACAACGGAGTGGATGACACACAACTCTCTACCGGATTACTTAGACCCTAATGATCCAAGTAAAACCGTAGAAGGTCACCCAGCACCAAGGCGTGCGATTCTAGTAGCGACAAAACCTTAAGCTCTGTTACACAAAACCATAAGCTCTGTCGTCATACAGCCACCGTTATTTATATGTGGGAATTTTGATAAAAAAGAGAACTAATTGTACAAAAGTTGCGCTCATGTTTAATAAGTGAGCGCCCTTAAGTGACAATAATTTTCGTAGCGCTCACATTGCGATTCAATATGACCAGACTCTTACAATAGGATGCTTCACGCATCCTTTTTTGTGGGATAAACTTCTAAATAGTCTGAACTATTCTCTAATTTCCAAAGGTTTTTATATGTTTAAGCGATTATCGCCTATCGTGGCGGTTGGTTTGCTCTCTGGTTGCACCCTCACGAGCGGTGCTACCTACCATCAAGAAACTCTCGACGCTATTTCCCGCTCAGAGACAAACATCGCAAACAAGGTTCAAAATCTTGAACTGCAGCTAAGTAATCAAAGTGATTATATTGAAAGCTTGGAAGACGAAATTACCACTCTTTCTAGTCAATTAGATGTTCACCTGACCAGTATGGAACACAGGGTCATTGAAGAGCTAAAAGAAGCCGAGCCTGTTGCCGTTGCAGCTGCACCTACCGCTCCTACATCACAGCCGACTATTCTAGGCGGTATTGAAAAAGTATCGATCGACTCTATCAAACAAAGCTTCGATGCTCGTGTTGATACTGGCGCAACCACCTCTTCTTTAAATGCCGTCGACATCAAAGAATTCGAACGCAACGGTAAAGATTGGGTTAAGTTCCATTTGGCAGATAAAGCACAAGCAAAAGAAGACCAAAAATGGATCGAAGCGCCCGTTGTACGTTATGTGAAAATCCGTCAATCGACGAATGATCAAACAGAACGTCGAGCTGTGATCGAATTATGGGTAAAAGTCGGAAAAATCCATGAAAAAGCGCAATTTACATTGGCGGATCGCTCTCAAATGAGTCACCCTGTATTACTAGGGCGCGAATTTATCAAAGACATAGCGCTAGTAGATGTAAGTAAAAAGTACGTACAAACGGAAGTTAAATAACAATAGTAGGGTAAGCTATGACGTCAAGAATTCCATTTTATATTTCTATATTCCTGCTCATCGTGGCAGGTATAACTCTGAGTATGTTCAGACATACAACCTACGGTGTACCCTGGACTCCAGGCGAAACTAATCAGGTTTGGGACATTGAAGCTCGTATCGAATTCAATGCAGTGGGCAAAGAAGCAAAAGTTTCACTAGCCGCACCTCACACACAGTCTAACTTTACACTTATCGGCGAGTCAGCTTCATCACCAGGCTACGGCATTTCATACTTGAATACAGATTCAGGTCGCCGTGCTGAGTGGTCAATTCGTCACGCAGATGGTCCGCAGACTATCTACTACAAGACACAGTTCTTAGTCGATAGCCAAGCGAACGTTACCTCAACACCTCCAGAAGGTGATGTGGCTCAACCAAGCTTTGATGGTCCTGAAGAAGCCGCGGCCCTTGCTTTGATTGACAGAGCAACCAAGCGCTCAGCAGACAACATCACCTTTACTCGTGAGTTAATCAAAACGCTTAACGATCCAGACAGCCAAAACTCAGCGCTGATTCTGAATAACATGACCAAAGTGGAAGCGACACACAAGCTACTTTCTGCCGCTAAAATCCACAACAAAGTCGTCGGTGTTATTGAACTGGAAGACGGACGTCGTCGCCAATCAATCCAACACATGAACCAAATTTGGGATAATAACCAGTGGGTTCTATTCTCTCCTGAATCTAGCGAGCAGCAAGTTCAACCAAACCTGTTAATTTGGGATGAATCAAATGTATCTCTATTAGACGTGGTTGGCGGTCAGAACAGTAAAGTTCACTTCTCTATGATTGCTCAGGAAGTTACTCCAACTGAAGCAACCAACAGTAAAGTATCAGCGGATCAACTGTTAAACCTTTCCATTCATAGTCTACCGCTAGAAGAGCAAGCGATGTTTAAAACCATCATGCTGATTCCTATCGGTGCTCTGATTGTTGTGTTCCTACGTGTCATCATAGGTCTTAAGACTTCTGGTACGTTCATGCCCGTTCTGATTGCTGTGGCATTCGTTCAAACACAGTTGGTTACCGGTATTGTTGGCTTCCTACTGATTGTCGGTACCGGTCTTGTAATACGAAGTTACTTATCCAAACTCAACCTATTGCTCGTGGCCAGGATATCCGCTGTAATTATTACAGTAATTATGATTATTTCGATATTTACTGTAGTCGCGTTTAAAATCGGACTTACAGAAGGCCTATCAATTACGTTCTTCCCAATGATTATCTTGTCTTGGACTATCGAACGTATGTCTATCCTTTGGGAAGAAGAAGGCGCGAAAGAAGTTGTACTTCAAGGTGGCGGCTCTCTATTTACCGCGGTGCTTGTTTACTTAGGTATGACTAACCCGTTCATTCAGCACTTAACGTTTAACTTTATTGGTTTACAGCTTGTTATTCTAGCGACCATCTTGTTACTAGGTAACTACACAGGCTACCGTCTAACCGAGCTTCGTCGCTTTAAACCGCTAGCGGAGGACTAAGTTATGTTTGATCAATTTACTTCACCGTTTAAGTTGAAAGACAAAGGCATAATGGGAATGAACAAGCGTAACCATAGTTATATTGGCCGCTACAATGATCGTTCCAAGTACCCACTCGTTGATGACAAGCTTAAGACTAAAATCATTGCTGAACAGGCTGGCGCCACCGTGCCAAAGCTTATTGGCGTTATTAGTCACCAAGCTGAAGTAAAAACAATCCACAAGATGGTTAAAGAGTGGCCGGGCTTTGTAATCAAGCCCGCTCAAGGCAGTGGTGGTAAAGGCATCCTTGTTGTGATCTCTCATAAAGATGGGGTTTACACCAAACCATCGGGTTCTACTATCAATGAAGAAGATGTAGAGCGCCATATCAGTAACGCGCTCGCGGGCCTTTTCTCACTGGGTGGCAAGAACGATGTGGCCGTAGTTGAAAACCTCATCAAGTTTGATGAGTGTTTTGAAGGCTTCAGCTACGAAGGTGTGCCAGACGTACGAATCATCGTATTCAAAGGCTACCCTGTGATGGCGATGATGCGTCTGTCCACTTCAGATTCAGATGGTAAAGCTAACTTGCACCAAGGTGCTGTTGGTGTGGGTATAGACATTGCGACAGGTAAAGCGGTTCGAGCGGTTCAGTTCGACCAGCCTGTTACACACCATCCAGATACGGGTAAAGAACTCGCGTTATTACAAGTTCCTCACTGGGAAAAGCTGTTAACTCTAGCATCAAGTGCTTGGGAAATGACGGGCTTAGGCTATATGGGTACTGACATGGTATTAGACCAAGAAGAAGGCCCTATGGTACTAGAACTTAATGCTCGACCTGGTTTAGCTATCCAAATCGCGAACGGCGCGGGGCTACTTCCTAGACTGCATCATATTGAAAACCTTGGCACGCCTGCAGAATATCCAAAACCTGCGGAACGTGTTGCTTACGCTGCAAAACAGTTCGGTCATAACTAGTCAAAATTTTGTCACTCAAGTTTTAGGCCAAAATTTGGGGTGTTTGGGGTTATCTCCCCTTACATCCCAACCCTTTCTATACGCTTACTCCAGCAACACATTCACACCAAAAATAGATTAAAAGGTACTTATTTGTGCTAATTTCGCCTAGGAAGGCGAAAAATACGCACCATCAAAATCAATTAAAACCCATCAAATTTGTTTAGATACCCTATTCATTGTAAATCCCACGCATAAGTATTCACACAGCCTATTTGTAACGACTTTCCCTTACAAAACGACCAACAAATAAATTGTAACCCTATGTTAGCATACGGATAATTTAGTCAATAAAATAAGCAACAACTGTTAAGGAAATGCTCTGATGACCGTCAAAAATAAGATTATGCTAACAATTAGTGGCCTAATCTGTTTAACGATTTTAGTTATATCTACGATAGGATATTTCGAATTTAAGTCTGCCACCACGGATGACTACCGTCATAACTTGTCAACGAAATCGTTTCTTGTAGCCAAAGCTGTCGAAGGGAAAATGGAAGCGTATTTCGGCGCTTTGGAAAGCATTTCAACCAGTATCCATACTGATAGATCCGGTAACATCATGATCAACCCGATGCTGTTGAAAATGATGACGAACAGTAAAGAATCTCTTGGTGTTCTTAATATTTACATCGGTCTTCCTGATGGCAAAACTTACGACGTTAAAAATCAAGGTATCATTCCTAATTTTAATGCTAAGCAAAAACAACGCGAATGGTTCAACCTTGGGTTTTCAGGTGCAAAACGATCAGTAACTAACCCTTACCTAGCAACAACAGGGCATTTAACTATGTCAGTTGTTATTCCATTTAAAGCCAGGGGCGAAACGAAAGCAGTGATTGGCCTTAGTCTTAAAATGAGTGATATTACAGACTATATAAACGAGCTATCTGAAGAGCCAAACTTATTTGTCTCTCGCCAAGATGGTTTCCTTGTTGCCGCTAGCTATGAAGATTTTATTGGTAAAAATATCTACGATCTTCGACCATCATACCGTGAACACGGTAGTAAGATGACCAGTGAGCACTCTTACAATGTTCCAGATAAAGGCGACTTTTATGTCGTTTCGTCTCAAATTGAGTCATTAGGTTGGAATACCTGGGCTTGGGCAAGTTGGGACGACATTGAAGCGCCTTCAAATGCGATGGTGAAAATAAATACTGTAGTTGGTCTAATTTTCGCGGTTATGGCAACCGGAATAACATTCTTATTAGTCACCCGATTAATGTATCGTCCTATTGGCGGAGAGCCACAATACATCGAAGCTCTTGTTAGTCGAATCTCGGCAGGAGACCTGACCAACATCCCTAAATTAAATGGCGATGAAACGGGGATCTACCGTTCAACTCTTGAAATGGCAGGTAACCTCCAAGGCATTATTGGCAATATTGAGCAGTCTTCAAACTCTCTCTCATCACAATCTTCATCTCTTGAGACCTCTTCAAATCAGTTAAGTACCTCATCAGAAGAGCAAATGATGCAGCTAGAGCAAGTTGCAACCGCGATGAATCAGATGACCGCGACTGTTGCGGAAGTGGCTCAAAATGCGATGCAGGCATCATCATCATCATCATCATCCAATGAGGCAAGCCTTTCATCTCAGTCAGGTCTTGAGACTGTGGGTGACATGAACCAGCAAATCAGCTTACTTGTAACGAATATTGAGCAGGTTCAAGATTCGATTCTTGGTGTTGAAAAAGAAACTCAAAATGTAGGTAGCATACTTGATGTTATCCGAGGTATTGCTGAGCAAACAAACTTGCTGGCATTAAACGCAGCAATTGAAGCAGCTCGAGCGGGTGAGCAAGGTCGCGGCTTCGCCGTCGTGGCTGACGAGGTGCGTAACCTCGCTAACAAGACACAAGAAAGCACGAACGAAATACAAACCATGATTTCATCACTTCAAACTCAAGCAAAACAATCTGTTGAGCTTATGGTTGAAAATGCGGAAACAGCTAAAGTAACTCGTGAAAAGTCAGATCAAGCGAGTCAAATGCTGAATACTATTCAGCATGAGATTGGGACAATTCAAGACATGAACAACCAGATTGCAGCGGCAGCGGAAGAACAATCGCAAGTAGCCGTTGAAATCAACGAAAATGTAGTGAATGTAAATGATTTGGCGCGAGCGACTGTCGATGACGTCCAGCAAAATGTTCAAACAGCGCAAAATGTTAATAATGTTTCGGACGAACTGCATCAAACGATAAAGATGTTTAAGATCTAATCTTAGATAAGCTAAACGTACCGACAACCTATACGTTAAAGCCTAAGTATCAAAATCTTCGGCTTAAAAAAAGATAACGTAATTAAAACCGCCTTCTCTTCTGAGAAGGCGGTTTTTTATATGGTAATAAGTTCAGGCTGAGTCATGCCAATCACAGTCAGTCATTTTAAATAGCTCAGGAATACCACCCTCACCAAAAGAATACGAGACCCGTGAAGCTGCCTGTCTCGTCCTAAAATACGTTGACAGTTTTTCTACTAAGCCAACAGCGTCAGC
>NZ_JBGOOI010000111.1:0-9113 GCF_041439605.1 Vibrio sp. 1F169
CACTCTGCTAAGTGTAGACTGGCAGAGAGGGAGTGGATTCCATACATCATGTTAAGTATTATGATGAAGAACCAGAAGACACCTCTGACGCCTTAGATACCGATGAGTCTCAACGACCTCAAATTGAAGCTAACGATGACTCACGCAAACCATCGACACAAACTGAACTTGAACCGACGTTGAGTGAATAGCCTTTACTTTTTATGGTAATGGAACGTCATTCCGGTCTTAAATCAATCAATCGTTCGCTTTCCATTACTGACAATAAACACATAAGAAAACCATAAAAACGATTGCTATATGAGCCCTATCACAACGCATAGTCACAAAGTGGTAGTTCGGAATCAAAGTTGTTCCAGATCAATGGTCGACCAGTTGATTGCCGACAACATGTAGGAAATTAAAAAATCATAATTAACGGAGTTTTCCAATGTCTACTGCATTTTACATCCCTACAATCAACTTCATGGGTACTGGCTGTTTGAAAGATGCTGCTGATAGCATTCAGTCTCAAGGCTTCAAAAAAGGTCTGATCGTCTACGTGATGTTGCAAAAGCGATGGGTGTGAATGTTGAAGGTATGACAGCAGAGCAAGGCGCAGAAGCAGCTATCAACGCGATTGTTCAACTAGCAAATGACGTGAACATCCCAACAGGTATTGCTCAACTGGGTGCTAAATTGGAAGACATCCCGACTCTGTCTGACAACGCTCTTAAAGACGCTTGTGGTTTCACTAACCCTAAACAAGCGACTCACGAAGAAATCTCAGCGATCTTCGAAGCGGCAATGTAATCTAGCGACAATTTATTCGAGCTAGAAACACGCGGCTCTTGCTAAAAACAAATAGCTAACACAAACGGGCTCACCTTCTGAGCCCGTTTTTTTTCTTCCTGTCTCTTTCAATTCTTTGCCTTCATAGCCAACCAAGAACGACGAATCACTAGCTACTCACCACTAAAAAGTCGCATTGTTGCGATCGCTTGGTTATAGTCAAACTATTGATATATAGAATGACAAACAGGTTCCATTGAGTCGTTGGATAGTTAGCACCTCATTATTAGCTTCACTCGTTGCCCACTCCGCTCAAGCAGAGGATCAAAATGAGTGTCACAGTCAGCCGCTAGAAGACGCCCCTGTTGAAAAAGCCTACCACTACCTCAACAGTAAATTTTGCCAACCCGCATTATGGTTTGACAGTTTCTTTGTCGATGACCGCATTACCGAAGATGCTCGAGCGGGCACTTCTGTGCGTTGGTACAACGATTTTATTTACTCAGAAGGTGGTGACGTCGACTACTCAACCAAGCTCAACGCACGTTTACATCTTCCCTTTGCGAGTAAGCGCCTAAAATTAATCTACGAATCTGTCAGCGATGAAGAGTTCTTTGATTTCTTTCCACAAGATTCAGAGGAATTAGAGAGCGCACTCGGCCTTCGTTACGATGCTTATGCGAAGGGTTACAGTAGCTTCAATATTAAAGCGACACTGCGTCCGCGTATTGAAGCTCGTTATCGCTTTACCTACCCTCTCACTACCGATGCCGTATTCAGGCTGACCCAACGTGTGTATCAAGAAAAGCAAGAAACTGGCGAGATCACCGATATCGATTTTGATCTTTCTTTGAGTGATGACTTCTTAGCGCGATGGTCGAACTTTGCAGGTTATAACGACGACCTTAAAGGCTGGGAGTACGGTACGGGGCTAACTTTGTATCACTATCTTTCTCAAGACCAAGCTCTGCAATACAGCGCGACGATTGCAGCAACCAGCGAGCCGTATAACCACTACGAATATTCACAAGTGTCGATAACCTACCGAGAAAACGTTTGGAAAGAGTGGCTGTTCTACGAATTGATTCCGCGCTATCAATGGGAACGAGAGCCCCATGAGAAACACACCGAAGAGGCCAACATCACCCTACGGCTTGAAGTCCTATTCAATAATGTCTAGCTCAACAACGCCTAGTTAGTATTTATGAGATGAGCATCGTGAGATAAAAACATGGACACAAAAAAAGCACATCATGTGATGTGCTTTTTCAGTTCTATATAAGGCTTAAGCTGTAGTCTTAACCCTTGTAGTTTCTTACTCGTGCCGCTTCTGCTTCACGCTTGTCGACAACGGTTTTACCGATTGGCGCCAATGAGATAACCGCGAGCTTAAGGTGCTGAATCGCAAACGGAATACCGATGATGGTAATGAAACACGCTACTGCTGACATGATGTGACCAATCGCAAGCCAGATTCCCGCAAATAAGAACCAAATAACGTTACCAATCACACCTAGCGGGCTCGTGCCAATGTCCATTTCATTGGTCAGTTCATCGCGTGAAATCGCTTCCTGACCAAATGGAAAGAATGAGAAGTTACCCATAACAAAACACGCTCTACCCCATGGAATACCAACGATGGTTAGGAATGCGAGCAGTCCGAAGAACCACCATGCCAACCCCATAAATACGCCACCAAACAGAAACCAAATGATGTTTCCTATTGTTCTCATGTTGTCTTCTCCAAACCTTTGAATACTGTTTATTTCATATGCCGAGTAAGGCAATACTTGTTCTAATAGGTTCATTATTATTGAGTCTTTATGAACCGCTTATGAATCGCCTACATTTCCTGTGATTGATACACACCACGAAACGCCAAATCCGCATAGGGATCATCGATTTTATTTGATACCATGTTCGTAGATTTTTAGTATCACAAAGCTAAACAACTACAACAACTACAACAACTAATTTAAGGCCGAATTTATGAGCAACACTGAGCAACCTAAAAAGAAAATGAAAAACTGGGTGCCAATCGTCTTCTTCGGACTTCTCAGCACGGTGCCTGTATTCATGTTTTTAGTCGACGTGTACATCAACCAATACATGTAACAAGACCCCGCCATCCTATCGGCGTAAAAATGAATACAGGAAACATGTCCTGTATTCATATCAGTTAAATCACTTCTACTGTAATTAATTCAATTCTTCTGCGATCAAATCAACTCTTAGTTAATTAAATCAGCTCTTCGTTAATAAAGTCTAGAATGTCGATCAGCTCATGATCTGGCAAGTTTAGTAAGTTATCACCCACATACCATTCAATCTTACATTGGGTAGGCAGTTCGCTGATCGCTGGGTTTCCTATCCAAACCTTGTGCTTCTTAGCTATATTGTCGCGCAGGATAATGCCACCCTCAAAACTCACAGGTAAATAGAGGTGAAGCATGTTGACCTGCGGTTGTTGCGGGTTAATCGTAAACTGAGGGTAATCTTGTAGGATTTGATAGATTTGCTTAGTACGCTCATACAATGCTGGCATCAACTCAATCCGTTGATCAAACTGCATTGCTGCCGAAACTACGTAAGGCGTGCGATGATAAACATTTCCGCCCTGACGCTTCATCCATGCTGAAGCTTTTGCTACGAAAGCCTTATCACCTAGTAGGAGTGACCCCCCAAGACCATTTAACCCTTTATAGAGCGAAACATAAGCTGTATCGAACCCCTTAGCAATCTCGCTATATGGCTTTTGATAATACGCGCCACACTCCCACAAACGAGCACCATCCATATGCAGATGAATCGATTGTTCTTTGCAGTACTGCTTTATCGCTTCAAGCTCTCCCCACTCAGGCAGCTGACCACCAATCTCTCGCATCGGTAGTTCATACAATGCCGCGGCAATCTCATCAGGCCAAGCCTTTAAGTCGTCGACATTCCAAGTGCGAAATACATTACCAACCGGAAGTATATTGAAACGGTTCTGGAGCTGATACCCTTGGCGTTCATGGCGCATAATATGGCTGGATTCGTGCATCGCCACCAAAGGATTTCTTTTTTCTTGGCAAGCAATCTCTAACGCTGTCGGTTGATTCATTGTGCCAGTAATCACAAACACGGCGGCTTCATAGCCGAGAAAATCAGCCACTTTGCTTTCAAAACTCTCAATAAAATCGCCATCACCGTAGGTGTCGTGCGCCACATCATGTGTTTCGCACCATTCAGCCATTTGCGCGAAGGTTTGTGCTGGTGTTGGATCGAAGTGACCAGAAAGCAACAAATTACATTGTTGACGCAAGTCCGTGCTCATACCTTTTCCTTTATTCATTGTCGTTCTATGTAGGGTGATTGAATTATTTACGTTAGCCTTCAACGGTGACATAAAGTGCACCTCTTCGCTTTTATTATTAGCGAATAATTAGTTTTACGCAGTCATCGGCTGCGTGTGCCGGAAATACTCAAATTGACGGGTGTTTTATATAATTAAGTCCCTAAAAACACGTGCATCTAACTAGATAAGTATGGGCTAATTCGTTGTTGTTCAACCATTCTTCTATTATTGTATATCTATAATTCCAATAAATATTATTCGTTAATGGACAAAGAGGGCTATATGTCGAAAAATCGAGTCTTGGTGCTATTCGCCCACCCTTCTCAGCATCGCTCTGAAGCGAACAAACCCTTATTTGAGCAAGCCAAGCGTATTGAAGGCGTCACCTGTGTCGATCTTTATGCTGAATACCCGACCTTCAAGATCAATATCGATCGTGAACAGAAACGCCTGTTGGACCATGACATCATCATTTTTCAGTTCCCACTATATTGGTACTCAACACCCGCGATTCTTAAAGAATGGCAAGACCTCGTCCTAGAATACGGATTTGCTTACGGCACCGACGGTAATGAACTGCAAGGTAAGAGCTTGTTATGCAGTATCACCGCTGGCGGCAAAAAAGAGGCTTATCAAACTGACGGTTATAACCACTTCACCATCCGTGAACTGCTTCACCCAATCGAACAAACGGCGTCTTTGTGCGGCATGAACTACTTGGCTCCATTGGCTTTGTTTGGTTCACGTACTGCGTTAGAAGAAGGCCGAATTCAAGATCATGTAAATAGCTACAAATCGCTTTTAGAGGCTTTTGTTGCGGGCGAAGTCGATCTTAAAAAGGCAAGCAAGGCTGAAAAGCTAAACCATTATGTCGATGAAATGATGAGCAGAGGTTAGATCATGACAGGATATTTTCTACAAGCATTTATCTATTTGCTCGCGGCAGTCATCGCCGTCCCTATCGCCAAAAGGCTTGGCCTCGGCTCTGTGCTTGGTTACCTGATTGCCGGTGTGGTGATTGGCCCAATCATCGGCTTAGTGGGTGAAGAGACCACGACCATTCAACACTTTGCCGAATTCGGTGTAGTAATGATGCTGTTCTTGGTCGGGCTTGAGCTTGAGCCGAAGATGCTTTGGGCAATGAGAAACCGCCTGATGGGGCTCGGCGGCCTACAAGTCGGTGGCACAACGGCCATAGTCATGGGGATTGCTCTGTTCTTCGGGCAACCTTGGACGATCGCGCTGACTATCGGTTTGATCTTCGCACTGTCATCTACCGCGATTGTTCTCCAAACCTTTAATGAGAAAGGGCTCTCCAAGACAGAAGGCGGCAAGAATGCTTTCTCGGTCTTACTGTTCCAAGATATCGCTGTCATTCCGATGCTGGCATTTATCCCTCTATTGGCATTGCCAGAATTAATCGAAGCTGCACAAAGCGCGGTCGCTTCGACTTCTGATCACCATGAAGAGTTGAGTCTTGTTGCTGGCCTACCCGGCTGGGCTTATGGCCTTGTGATCACAGCATCTATTGCGATTGTTGTGGTCGGCGGGCACTTCTTGAGTCGTCCACTGTTCCGCTTTGTGGCGAGCTCAGGCTTGCGAGAAATCTTTACTGCAACCGCACTGATGTTGGTTATTGGTATTGTTGCACTAATGAGCCTAGTCGGCCTCTCACCAGCTTTAGGAACCTTCCTTGCGGGTGTGGTATTGGCGAACAGTGAATTCCGCCACGAGCTTGAGTCTAATATAGACCCGTTTAAAGGGCTGCTACTTGGCTTGTTCTTCATTACGGTAGGTGCGGGCATCAACTTTGATGTTCTATTCAACGACTTTGGTTTGATCATTGGCCTCACTCTTGGCGTTATGCTACTTAAAGCCTTGGTGTTGTTTACATTGGCGCTGATCTTTAAAATCAAAAATAGTGACCGATGGTTGTTTACGTTGAGCTTGGCTCAAGCCGGTGAATTCGGTTTTGTACTACTTAGCTTCTCGGCTCAAAACCACGTATTGCCTGCTGATATAGTTCAAACTCTGTCGCTGGTTGTTGCCCTTTCAATGTTCCTAACTCCAGGCTTATTCATTCTATTTGATAAAGTGATACTTCCTCGTTACGAGCAAAAGTCTAACGACCGAGAAGCCGATACTATCGAAGAGAAAGGTACGGTGATCATTGCTGGTATTGGCCGATTCGGTCAAATCGTTAACCGCTTACTGGTGTCGAATGATGTCAATACTGTGGTTCTGGATCACCAAGCTAACCAAGTCGATTTGTTACGCTCCATCAATATCAAATCTTACTTTGGTGATGCAACTCGTCATGACTTATTGCATACCGCAGGAATCGAAGAAGCAGCAATGTTTGTCGTCGCTATCGACAACCAAGACTCAAGCGTTGAATTAGTGAAATACGTTAAACACACCTACCCTAATGTGAAAATCTTAGCGCGTGCATTCGACCGTGGTCACAGTTACCGCCTACGAGAAGCCGGTGCAGATTCTGTAATCTCAGAAACGTACCACTCGGCACTCGAAATGGGCTCAGAAGCTCTACGTTCTTTAGGGCACCATCCATTCTTCGTTGAACAGCAAAAATCAACGTATCAACGTGTTGAAAGCCGTAAGTCTGAAAAACTATACCAAGCTTGGTCTGACGCTGAAGAGAACCCACGTTACGACAACAACTACCGACAAATCTTCATTCACCTTGAAGAAGCAATGAAAGAAGACATGAAAAAAGACCGTTCAGACAAGCACTCTCGCTCAGAACGAGGTTGGACACCGCCACCGAAAGGCTATGCAGATGGCTTTGAGGAAGAACAAACCTAAGCAGAGCTCAAATTCGAGGTTAACAACCACTCAAAAAGCGGCTTTCGGGTCGCTTTTTCATTCTCTAAATACGAATAGCACGACCGATGAAGCCAAAACACGGAACCTAAATCAGATGAACCACGACATTTATGTGATCCAGTTATAATTTTCAATCTCAAGCTACCCGTCAAAAATGAATTCACTTTTTACATTTATAAAACATTACCTCCCCACATAAACCACACCATCAATGTGGGTATATATGCATTCTTTTAAGCCCTTCAGTCGTCGTTCTAATTCGTAGCGACCATCCTCTAACGTTTGAGTTACATTGCATATATCTAAACACGCCTCACAAGTCGCCACTAAAGCATTCACATCGCCAATAATTAACGCTCCGCACTCACAAATTCAAACCATAAAAATTAACACAAACGTTTCAAAGTATGTCTATCGTTACAATTTGTAACGAATACCAGTTGTCGGTATAGTCCTGCACTTCAAAAAGTGAGGCGGTTGCGCTCACCTTAAAGGAGATATAATAATGATTACTAATGATGCAGTAATAATGGGCATGTTAGCTGTTATTCTTGGCGGTGTTTTTATCACGGAAAGTAGCCAAAATAGCGCTCTGAAAAAATTCTACTCGTTCGTTCCGGGTCTATTGCTCTGTTACTTTGTTCCTTCTCTATTGAATAGTTTAGGCATCATCGATGCGTCAAACTCAAAGCTATACTTCGTTGCAAGTCGCTACCTATTACCGAGTGCACTCGTTCTTCTGATCATCTCAGCAGACCTTCGTAAAATATTTGGCCTTGGTTCTAAAGCCGTCATCATGTTCCTAACCGGTACTGTCGGCATTATCATTGGCGGGCCTTTAGCGATTCTAATTATCGACCAAGTTAACCCTGACCTTGTATCTGGCGATGTATGGCGCGGCCTTACAACAGTGGCTGGCTCTTGGATTGGCGGCGGTGCAAATCAAGCAGCAATGAAAGAAGTGTTCGAGGTTGATGACCAGTTATTCTCTGCAATGATTACGGTTGATGTTATCTGTGCGAACATTTGGATGGCCGTGTTACTTATCATGGCAGGTCGCCAAAAGAAGATTGATGCATGGTTAAAAGCTGACACATCATCTATCGAAGAGCTAAAAGAGACGGTTTCTAAATACCAAGAAGAGAACGCTCGCCCAACAACCACAACAGATCTAATGAAGATCACGGGAATTGCATTCGGTCTTACCGGTCTAGCTCACTTATTCAGTGACCTAATCGCACCTTGGATCTCGACCAACGCTCCAGAACTCGCGAAATACAGCCTTACATCAGGCTTCTTCTGGTTAATCGTTATGGTGACAACGTTCGCGCTCATCGCTTCATGCTTCAAATCTACACGCAGCCTTGAGCACAGCGGCGCGTCTAAAGTTGGTTCAGCGTTCATCTACATCCTAGTTGCAACCATCGGTATGCAAATGGATGTGACGGCTATCTTAGACAATCCAGGCTACTTCTTCATTGGTATCACATGGCTAACTATCCATGCCATTCTAATGATTGTGATGGCGAAGCTTATCCGTGCACCACTGTTCTTCATGGCTGTCGGTAGCCAAGCTAACGTTGGCGGCGCAGCATCGGCTCCTATCGTAGCAGCTGCATTCCACCCAGCACTGGCGCCAGTAGGTATCCTAATGGCAGTATTGGGTTACGCTCTCGGTACATACGGCGCTTACATCTGTGGTCTCATCATGCAGGCTGCTGCGGGTTAATAGAATCGCTTCAATCCAATAACACAAAAGGCTGAACGATGATCGTTCAGCCTTTTTCGTTTCTAAAACTGTATTTCAAATAACGGCTTAATCGAACAAAGACGCCAGCTTATTTTCAACAACTGGGCTGATATTAAAGCTCAACATAAAATCTGGACGCGTTTCTTCGTCTTTCTCAAGGTAATAGTTCGCTTCAATGCCAAACTTCCAAGGACGTCCGTTCAACACAGTAGTCTTGCTTACGCTTATATTCAACGGAATTTCCGCCTGATCCTTATTCCAATCATACGAGAATGTCGGCGCAGAGCGGCTTTGTTGCGTAATTCAGTTTAGAGACAGAGCAGCCCCATTTCGTGCGTTTCTTAGTCAATACGGCAAGTTTCAGGCATACCTAACCCAGTGAGCTTGTTCAACGCTTTTATCATCGCG
>NZ_JBGOOI010000112.1:0-8830 GCF_041439605.1 Vibrio sp. 1F169
GATTTGCTTAGAATGACTAGGCTACTTCCCCCTCGCCGCGATTAAAACGCTTTTAGCTCGAACAAAATTTAACCGCGAAAGGTCAACACGCCCTAATTACACCCATAAAAAAACGCGAACATTGAAATTCAATATTCGCGCTTGTTCGAGTTCGATAGCAGGAAGTCGTCAATGAACGAGAACCCTCCTACGAAGCGATCTCGTTACATAATCTTTGTAAAGCTACGTGACAAACGTTCTGTCTACTATTTCTGAGATGCAGGCTTAGAACGGCTTCTAGATGGTGAAGGTTTGTTACCTGTAGGCTTGTTACCTGATGTCTTGTTAGACGGTTTGCTCGAACCATTACTTCCACCGAAACCAGACTTTTTAGGTTTACCTGCACCACCTGGCTTGCCAGAACTATTCGTAGAAGGCTTATTACCGCGCTTATAGTTGCTGCCATTATTTCTTAAAGACTTATCATCACCAGCAGCTGCAGAGTTGCTGTCTGAAGCTTTGTTGCCTGAGTTAGGCTTACGCTTTGGAGCAGATCCATTACCTGCTACATGACGCTTGTTCTTGCCTGCTGGCTTATGGCCGCGAGCATTCTCACCAGAACGTTGGCCATCCGAGTGTTCGCGTGTCTTTTTCGGTTTCTTAGGCTTAATCGGACGCGAATCCAAGCGAGATTCTGGTAACTTGTTTACGGGTGCAAAACCTTCAAGTTCACGACGCTCCAGTACTTGTTGAATAAGGCGTTCAATACCGAATAGCTCACCCACTTCATCAGCACAAACCAATGAAATTGCTTTACCCACTTCACCAGCACGGCCAGTACGACCAATACGGTGAACGTAATCTTCTGATACGTTTGGAAGGTCGAAGTTAACCACTTGAGGAAGTTGTGGGATATCAATACCACGAGCAGCGATATCGGTCGCTACGAGTACTCGTACCTTACCGGTTTTAAAGTTCTCTAAGGCTTTAGTACGCGCGCCTTGGCTCTTGTTACCATGGATAGGAGCAGAAGTGATGTCTTGCTCTTCAAGGAAACGAGCAAGCTTGTTTGCACCGTGTTTTGTTTTGCTGAACACCAACACTTGTCGCCAATCATTATCTTTGATCAGCTTAGCTAGCATTGGCGCTTTTTTCTTTTTATCTACTGGATAAATACTTTGTTCAACAGTGGGTGCTGTTGAGTTTGCAGGGCTTACCGAGATTTCAACTGGGTTATTTACTAAGCCTTTAGCCAAGCTACGAATATCATCAGAGAACGTTGCAGAGAACAGTAAGTTCTGACGCTTCTTCGGTAGGAAAGCCAAGATCTTACGGATGTCGCGGATGAAACCCATGTCTAACATGCGATCAGCTTCATCTAATACTAGAATCTCTAGCTGATCAAAACGCACTGCATTTTGGTTGTATAGGTCAAGTAGACGACCCGGTGTTGCCACCAACACATCACTGCCTTTACGAAGTTTTTGCATCTGAGGGTTAATTTTCACGCCACCAAACACGACCGTAGAAGTAAGCGGTAAGTTAATACCGTATTTAACTACGCTGCCATTCACTTGCGCAGCAAGTTCACGGGTCGGTGTTAGCACTAGTGCACGAACTTGGTTCTGACGTACGCGAGGGCCTTTTGATAACATTTCAAGAATAGGTAGCGTGAAGCCAGCAGTTTTACCTGTACCTGTTTGAGCAGCGGCCATTACATCTTTGCCCGTTAGGACAGCTGGTACGGCTTTCTCTTGGATTGGTGATGGCTTATCGTAACCTTGTGCTTCAATAGCTTTAAGGATCGGTTCAGAAAGGCCAAGGGAGGTAAAACTCATAGATTATTTTCTCAGTTGAATAACATTTAGTATGAGCAACGCGCAGAAAGAAGTCGTTGCTACAGCTTTCGCTCATCAATAGGATTGATAAAGAGCAAAGCGCGGTATTCTGAGGCTTTTCCCCACATTCAGCAACTAAATTCTAATAACAGATCCAATCCAACCTATAAAATTTGTCGTTTCTGTTCGTACATTTTTTCATCAGCTGCTTTGAGTAGTGCATCGACATCACTGTAGTTATTGCTATGAATTACCCAACCAACGCTAATTCGAAGATAAATCGAGTGCGTATCATAAACAACAGGTGTGCTACATATCGCTCTTCGAAGTTTAGCTACAATCGACGATACATGTTGATCATCAATAATACGTGGTAACAAAACTAAGAAC
Organism: Vibrio sp. 1F169; assembly: GCF_041439605.1. Lineage (NCBI taxonomy): Bacteria > Pseudomonadati > Pseudomonadota > Gammaproteobacteria > Vibrionales > Vibrionaceae > Vibrio > Vibrio sp. 1F169. The sequence continues at coordinate 2,208 of NZ_JBGOOI010000112.1, forward strand.
TCATCACCACCGATTCTCGCAACGATATCTGAACCACGTAACTCGCTCTTAATGCGATTAGCACACTCAATAAGCACCTGATCGCCAGCCGCATGCCCAAAAGTATCATTGATCGCTTTAAAGCCATCAAGATCGATATTTACCACAGCAAAGGTTCTTGCTCTCTGCTTTTGGGTGACTTTGAACGCCTGCTTTAGGCTGTACATAAAGTATCGACGATTAGGTAGCATGGTGAGTTCATCATGCATAGAACGACTATCTGCAATTCGGTACAGGCGATAAATAGTAAAGAAGGCAAACGCCAGCACTAACATTATGGTGTAACCCACCAACCTTACTGCTTGAATTCGATACCACTGCACATCCATCAACACATGCTCATTACCAGAGAGAGCAAGGTACCAACCACCGTATGGAAAGCTCACCTGTTCAGTCACAAAAGCATTATCAAATACGTCCTGAGAGCCATAAAAGACCGCGCCATCTTTACCCGAACTGTTTGCACCGCGAATCGCGAGTTTATACTTGTTTTCGAGTATCCCAATTCCGACATCTTCAAACAGCTCATCTAAACTAATAACGGCACTGGATACACCCCAATAGTCTTCGTTAAAAGGCGGGTCTCGAAAGATCGGAGTTCGCGTAATGATAGCTTGGCCACCTTGAAACAGCTCAAAAGGGCCAGCAATAAAGGTGTTGCCAAGATTACGGGCTATCTCAACAGACTCCCATTGGTCTGGATAATCACGATAATTAATACCGAGAATCTGCTCATTGCCTTCCATAGGGTAAACAAAGTTTAGAATGTCGTCTTTGGCTAGCCCAATAAGACGAATATGGAAACCATCTTTAATAATACTTTCAGCAATCTTGTCCCAATTTTTCACCTCACCATCAGGGTTTATGGTCACTAAGGTCGAAAAATTATTGAGGATATACATATCTGACACGATCGCGGCTTCGATTCGAGAACGAATGATCGATAGCTGCTTTTTTGCCTCAGAGTAGGATTCATCTTTCAGGTAGGATAACTCTTTAGAGTGAAAAAACTCGATAGCACTCATTACCACTAAAAAAAACAGTAAAGATAATAATTTGGCAGGCCATTGCTTGCTAGAACCACTTGGCATTCAGACCCCCTAAACCTTTTTGTTCTTAAATTTGCTCATATCAGACTAACTCTTTAAGTATGCCGTTAAGCTATTTAAATACATACACTTAGCCTAGTGCTCATTTCATTATTGAGTCATTCATCACTTAAAGTCCATTAGACACATTGATTACTGAACCAAATATCGAATCAATCTTATTAAAGATTACAATGTATTGACCAAAACCTTACATTGAAAGATTCATGAGTGTTATTTTATATTCACAATTAATCAGCTTGGTACCTTACGAACATGAAGCTAAAAACGCTAACTCTGTGCACATTGTTATCAATCTCAGTTGCGGTTGCGGTTCACGCACAAGCTACTTCAGATACGCTAACGGCTTTTGACACACAACAGACTGTTACTATACAAGAGCCTGTTAACATACAAGCAACAAGCGTACCAAGTATTCAATTACAAGCTGGTGTTCTCGACTCTCAAGAGCAATCTTTTAAACAATCCGCCGATCTGATTCGCACAACCTACGAAAGCCAACTTTACACTCTGCCTGCATTCAAAGAGGGTCACTATGGTTTGCGTATGTATCGACAAACATTAGACGACAAATATTCTGCCGCGGTATGGAGTGACATGGCACGTGTCGCAAGTAAGCTCAGCCGCTTGTCGAATGATGTTCACACCATGGAACAAATCGTACTGTACTCAGAAAAGCGTGTTGCTTCCTATGTTGGCGACAGCGATGAACGCAGTGTTCGACGCTACAACATCACCAAGCACATGCCAGAATATCTATATCTTGGTGTTGACCTTCTCGGCTCTATGGCGCGCGCCAATGAGTACGGTTTAGAATACAAGAACGATGTCAAACTGCGCGAGATTATTCGTCGTTATGACTTTTCACGATACGTGACCAATGAAGATATGGTGAAAGCGTGGGCAGCCCAACTCGCTAATCAAGTTTACTGGCTACGCCAATTGGGTGAACAAGATGTCGTTGATGAATTTGTCGATACCTTCAAAAAAGCCTACCCAGACGATAACGACAAGAAGCTTTCAAGCCAGCAATACGGCAATAAGATCTATGGTATGACACATGTGATCTTTGGAGATTCTGAGTATTACCAGCACCAAGTAAGCGAGCAAGAACACCAATGGATCTACGATTACTTCAGAGAAAACATCGATACTATCCTGTTACGAGCTAAAGAGGATGTGATTGCTGAGGTTGGGTTGACTTTCTTATTAGCCGGTCTAGAGAATGACCCGGTTGTAGAGAAAACTAGGCTCGCAATCCAGGCATCTATCGATAAGACAAAAGGTATGATCCCTTCAGTCACCGGTGATTTTGATCTCAAGTATGGAGAGCACCGCAACGTACTCGCTATCATGCTACTCGATTGGCAGCAAGTGAACGAAGCACCGACTTATGAAGGTAACCCAAAAGTATTTACTAACATCCCTTACGGACTGCTTGAAAATCAACCGCTGAAGCACTAGCAGTAATACTTAAGTTGATTTTAAAACCCCAAAAGCCGCAAATCTCTCAAGGTCTGCGGCTTTTTAACTCTTACCAAACAATCACTTCACTCAAGCTTAGTCTTATGTTCAGGGGCAGATTTTGTTCATCACTATCGTGAAATCCCCTTCTGCGTATCCTTCTACCAAGGAAACATCGTCACAGAGTGTTTTACAGAATCGATATACGCCTTGAGGGTGATAACTCATCAAGGTATTGCGTGAAGGATATTGGCTTGAATTGAGCAGATTAAAAATCACCGTCTGATTCGCTAGTCCAAACATACGAGTAATCATGTTAGTCAGATAATCCGAGTCGCGAGAGATGTAATTCAATGAGCCACTGGCTATAACTACATCGTGTACCTCAAGGCTCATTTGGCTCATATCACCCGACAAAAACCGACAACGATCTTCTGTATAGCTCTGCTTCGCCTTCTTTAAAAAGCCTGCATGTTGGTCAACACCGGTGTAAGATTGAATTCGATAGATGCTGTCGAGCAGCTCAAACAGCTCGCCATAGCCACAACCTAAATCTAAAATACTCTTCTTTTCGAAATCAGCCGAACGAGCAATCACTTCAAAGCGACACAATTGGCTCTCTTCGCTGGTCCACCCTAAAGCTTTAGCCTTGTCGCCATTCGAGCGGTTAGCCTGTTTTCGATGATAGCGATACACTTTCCAACGATCGAGCCAGTGCATTCAAACAAATCTCACTTCAATGAACATAAGTACGCCTCAATAAACTTAGACGTCAGAATTTGAAGAAAAGAGCCCACCGATTTTATAACCGACCGCATAACAAACCACGGCGACAGTCACAAACACCAAAGCTGAAAAGACATAAGCCACCGATGCTGCGACGCCAGTGCCCCATACTACGCTAAACACCAAACCGAGATACGCTTCTTGCGGCCACTGATAGATAGGAAACTGAGTACCACCAGCAATAAGATAAACCATCGCAAACAAGCCAATGAAGGTAGCAATAAGACCGATGAGAACGCGCATGTTCATAGAGAGACCCTTGATAAATTTGAGCTTGGTTGCCGTATTCTTAGTCGGAACGGAATATTCTTATTCGGAACCGAGTGTTCTTAATAGAAACCGGATTTTCTTAATTGAAGCCGAATGCTATTAATCGCAACCTAATGATATTCAAGTATATCGGATAAAACAGGCTTGCTCTATTACTCTTCCGAGTGAGCCTTATACACCGCATAGCAATAAAAGTGGTGGTTCAAAATCTGAATCAACTTAACGAGCAGGCACAAAAAAGCGGACACCCTTCTCACGTTAAATCCGCAAGAAAGGTGCCCGCTTCAACTGAATTTAGGCGCTTTAACTAAATTTAGGCGCTTGAACTGAATCTCGCTTAAAGCAGGATGAAGATACCCGCTAAACACGCACTCATTAGGTTTGCAAGCGTACCAGCAGCGACTGCTTTCAAGCCTAAGTTTGCCACTTCAGCACGACGCTCTGGTGCCATAACACCGATTGAACCCAGCTGAATAGCAATAGAACCAATGTTAGCAAAACCACATAGAGCAAAAGTGACGATGACTTGGCTATGTTCAGATAACAGCGCTTTGTTCTCAACGAAGTCGATGAAAGCAACAAACTCGTTCATTACGATCTTCTGACCAATGTAAGAACCCGCCATCAATACTTCATCACTTGGGATACCGATCAGCCATGCTAGTGGTGAGAACAGGTAACCAAAGATAGCTTGCAGCGTAATACCGGCAAAACCGAACGTCTCACCTAAGCTTTCTAGGCCAGTGTTCACCATCGCAATTACACTCACGAATGCAATCAACATAGTACCGACAGCCACCGCGACTTTCATACCGTTCATCGCGCCGCTTGCCAGTGCATCGATCACGTTGCTTTGGTCAGCTTTATCGAGTTCGATATGGTCATAGTCACTTGGTGTACTGCGCTCTGGAACGATGATCTTCGCCATTAACAGACTACCCGGAGCTGCCATGAAGCTTGCGGCGATAAGGTATTTAAGTTCAACACCTAAACCAGCATAACCACCAAGCACACTGCCCGCTACCGACGCCATACCACCTGCCATTACAGCAAACAATTCCGAACGAGTCATAGACTTTAAAAACGGACGAATAAGAAGAGGAGACTCACCCTGAGAAAGGAAGATATTGCCTGTCGCTACCAAGGATTCAGCTTTACTGGTACCCAGCAGTTTTTGCACCGCCCCGCCCAAGATTTGAATCACTTTTTGCATGATGCCGAGGTAGTAAAGTGCAGAAATCAGAGCACTGAAGAAGATAATGATTGGAAGTACGCGTATCGCGAAAATGAAACCTTCAGTTGCAAGGTCGCCGAAAAGGAATGCGATACCAGCGTCTGCAAAACCAAGCAGGCTAGAAACGCCATTACTTAGGCTTGTTAGCGCCAATTGTCCCCAAGGGAAATATAACACCAAAGCCGCGAAGCCGATTTGAAGTAATAGTGCACGAGAGACTGTTTTCCAGTTAATCGAAGAACGACTTTCAGATAGCAGGTACGCACAAGCAATCAGTGCAAGAACACCGACAAAACCAAATAGAATATTCATAATGTGTCCTAGTAATCCTTAAAGAGTGAACATGAGCCAAACGAATGACATCAAAGGAATAGGACAAAGAACCGCAAGCAAAACGCTACGCGATGAAGGAGCTAACAGGGTTAGCGAATGTAACAACGAGTTGTTCATGTAAAAATCACCTTATACAAGCAGTGGAACGTAGCTGGTCCGGTCCGTGGGGTCATTCACATATCCATGTGACGGCTTGTATTGGCTAAGCACCGGCTTAAAACCGGAAAAGAAGTATAAACAGTTAAGTGAGACTTTCATCACATTTTTCAACGCAAACGATCGCGCGGTCAAGGATTAAACAAAACGCAGTGTTTATCGTCATTTTTAACTTATCAGTCAAAAAGAACGTCGAGGCAGGAAGTTTAAAATAAAAAGCCACAAAGTGTGGCTTTCTAAAGGATATTATCGAAATGGGCAAAATTAATTAAGCAATGCACTTTTCACTTCAACGTCTTGGAAGATCTCTTCGAAACGTTGTTTATAGATAAGCTGCATTTCATTAATGATCACACCACCATCTGGCACATCGTTCTCGCCTTGGAAGTTTTTGCTCAGCAGTTTCTTACCTACTTCGTCGTAAATAATCACATTTACGTTGTACCAAGAGTTATCCGTAAACGCATGGAAATCATATTTCCATTCATTCAAGACGAACATCATCGACTTATTGTCGAACGCTTTCATCTGCTCAGCGACTTTAGTGATGTCTTCGTTTGGTGTCGTCTCGACTGAGTCCACCGTCACTTGCTGCTTCTTTAAGCCCGCAACAAGTCTATCCGTCAAAAACTGAGACATCGGCTGTTGTGTCGCCGTGTTGTGTGAATAAGGAATACCGAGAGAACTACGAATAATGCCCTCAAACTTTGGCTCTTTATCTTGGTCTAAAACGTATGGGCGTTTATCAATCACTGCAATAGTCAGTGCTTTTTCTTGAGGTACGACACTCAATTGTGGCGCACTCTGTTCTGGAGTTAATACTGTTGCACAACCTGAAAGCCCTAGCGTGATTGTGGCAAGGAGCAAACTGACGAGTTTTGTCATTAGATTTACCTATCTTATTGTTTTGAAGATGGTGTTCTAACAAAAATTGTCTTACTCAGTAAACATTCATTAAATCAATAATTTATACAATTCTTATTTATATAAATTGGCTCACATATCAGGTTGGTTTTATTGAGTAATTACCCAATAAAACTTTAAGCAGCAGGCGTTGTAAATGAAGATCATGAAATGAATGTGATATGTTCAACCTATGTAGAGAGCTGCGTAACCTCTCGGTTAATTCTGTGTGATTATTACCACTTTTCTGTGTTCTCCCTCATTTACTATGACTGGCTTTGTTGCGTAATTAAATTTAAAGATAGAACAACCCCGTTTCGCGTATTTCT
>NZ_JBGOOI010000113.1:0-8385 GCF_041439605.1 Vibrio sp. 1F169
TAGTAAGACTCGCTACACTGTGCGATCTAAACACCTTAAATGATAGGTGTTGGCTTTAATAGCGGCTTTTTTTGTATCTAAATCAACCATCTAATAGTTAGTTCACCTAATTTTCGTCATTTTGCTTTGCATCTTTTTCATTGTTAAATATACTGTATAAATATACAGGTATTTAATTATGCATGAACTAATAAAAAACTTACAAGACCGCCAGCTAATCTGGAAAGGGTTACAATCAACAACGCAAGGCAGCACCACTTCGACAGGCTATCCTCAACTGGATAAACAGCTTGATGGTGGCTTTCCGACGCATGGTGTTATTGAGGTTGAATCGCAACAAGGGATCGGTGAACTGCGCCTGCTTACCCCCTATTTAGCTCAGCAAAACTCACAGAAGCTGGCCATATTCATTAACCCGCCAGGGAAGATCTGTGCCGAGTTTTTTAGCAGCCAAGGGATTGAGCTCGATAACATCTTGGTGATCGAGCCTCAACGCGACCTCGATGCATTATGGGCAGCCGAGCAATGCCTCAAGAGTGGTGCTTGTCATTCTGTATTGTTATGGGGAGCCGATCTCGAAATCCACCAAACCAAACGCTTACAAGCAGCAAGCGAAACGGGCAAATGCCTGCAATTTCACTTTAAAGCCACCAGCCATAATCAGTTATCCCTGCCCGTTTCTTTAAGCATGAAGCTGTCTTCTCACATCCAAGGGTTAAAGGTTGAGGTGACTAAGAGAAAAGGCAGTTGGTCGTATGGCAGTTTTATTCTGGACATGAACCAGAACTGGCCGTTACTCACAGAAAAAGTCATCGATGAAAACATCTCAATTCACGCGTTATCTGGTAACACGGTGCTGGCTTTCCCTATTGCGAAGCAAGGCTAACGTATGCTGTGGTTGTATCTGCATTTCTCATCCCTACAATTGGACACCTTGTTTAACTCTAATGAATTGGGTTCGAACGAAGATTCACGCAATCAGCCTCTTATCATCGTCGATGAGAAAGATCATCGTGTGCTGCAAGCTAACCAAGCCGCTTTGCAATCAGGCATTACACTGGGCATGGGGCTAGGGTCTGCAGCGGCGCTCTGCCATAACTTACACGTCCACCCTTACAGTATTGAGCTAGAGAAAAATAAGCTGAAAGAGATTGCTCAATGGGCTTATCTGGTCACTTCCGATATGGCGTTATTGCCACCTAATGGTTTGTTGATTAAAGCCTCTAACATGTTGTCGCTTTACGATGGGTTAGATAATTACTGGCATGAACTCAAAAGCCATTTAGAAACGCTCAATATTCAGTTCAACTTTGCGACGGGTTACTCACCGCTTTCTGCGATCCTTTTGGGTAAGCAAGCGATCAACCAAGCAACGAACAATGTTCAACAGATGAAGACTTGGGTTAACCAACAAGCTCTAAGTTCTAGCGAACTGCCTGCTAAACAAGTTGAGCGCCTGAATCGTGTTGGTATCAATGTCGTTGAAGACTTATTAACACTGCCTCTGCAAGATGTCGCGCGCCGCTTTGATATCGACTTGGTGAACTATGTTGGTCGTCTTAATGGGCAGTTCAAGCACCCGATTGATTTCTATCACCCACCAGAGAGTTTCCAACAATATTTGGAGCTGCTGTTTGATATTGAAAACATTCTATTTATTGAAAAGCCTTTGCTGAAATTGTTGAATCAGCTCGAGTGCTTTTTGAGGTTACGTGACCGAGTGGCTTTCGAGTTAACGCTGACTTTGCACCTAAGGGATAAAGACGACCACCCTGTCTCTTTTTATTCAGCACAGGGCGATTACCTTGCAGTCAAATGGGCAAACCTAACGCATCTAACCTTAGAGTCACTCAAGATAACAGCACCCGTACAGGGACTGACCCTTTCCGTAATTCGTCATGGAGAACCGCAAATGGCCTACCGTGATCTTTTTGATGGCAATACAGGAACACTTGCCGCGTTAGATTTGCTCTCATTACTGCAAGCAAAGCTTGGGCAAGCCTGTATTCAAACACCGAAAATACAGCATGACCCAAGGCCAGAAAAGGCCAATCAGTATTCGCTCCCAACACTAAGTCATACGGCGAAAAAGGGGCGAGATCCACAAGAACTCGATCAACAAGCCACAACAACGAACAGCATTAACCAACAGCGACTCAGGCCCAGTATTTTACTGCCAGAGCCCGAAGCCCTAACTGAAAGCGTCACCTTATCTCAAGGCCCTGAGCGTATTGTGTCTGGCTGGTGGGATGGTGAGAAAATCATTCGTGACTACTTTATTGCTCACAGTGAAAACGGCCGATGGTTATGGGTATTTAGAACACCAGATAAACAGTGGTTCTTACACGGCTTATTCAGCTAACCAACACTTATTTAGCTAACCAACAAAAGTTGAATCTCCAACCCGCACCATTTACTCAATTTAAACGCCCTTTTCAATCATGTTCACTCGCAATGGTTAAGTGAGATTACGTTATGTCTCAGCAATACTCAGAGCTTTTCTGTCAAAGTAATTACTCCTTCCTTGAGGGAGCTTCGCACGCGGAAGAGTTGGTTTTACAGGCCGACTTCTTACGTTACAAAGCACTCGCAGTTACTGATGAGTGCTCAGTCGCGGGCATCGTTAAGGTTCACTCAGCAATCAAGCAACATAAACTGTCGCTCAAGCAAATTGTCGGGAGCATGTTTTGGTTAAATGAAGAGTGCCAAGTTGTCTTGTTATGTCCGAATAGACAAGCCTACGCCGAGCTGTGTCGTATTATTACCAATGCGAGACGTCGTAGTAGCAAAGGACATTATCAGCTCTCTGAGTGGGATATCATGTCGGCTAAACACTGCTTCATTCTTTGGTTTCCTCAACAGAAAAATGAAGACGCGCACTGGGGGCAATGGCTCTCCCAGCACCATTCAGGTCGGCTTTGGATCGGCTTACAACGACACCTAAAGCAAACCGACCAACAATACACAGATTACTGCGTTGAGCTGTCACAACATCACCAACTGCCGATTACAGCTTGTGGTGGCGTGCTGATGCACAACGCGAACCGCTTACCCTTGCAGCATTCACTCACTGCGATCAAATACCAACGTCCCATTACTGAAGTGGGCAGTCACTTACTCGCCAATGCCGAGCGCTGTTTACGCAGCATCAATAAGCTATCGCATATATTCAAAGCTGAGTGGCTAGAAGAGAGCAATCGTATCGCTGAGCTGTGTGAATTTGATTTAGATAGCTTGCGATACGAATACCCCAGTGAACTGATTCCTCAAGGTGAGACACCCATGAGTTATCTACGCATGTTAGTCGAGAAAGGAAAACGAACTCGCTTCCCGCAAGGCGTGCCTAACGACATTCAACAAATCATAGAGAAAGAATTGGGGCTAATTGACGAGCTTGACTACCCTTTCTTTTTTCTCACGATCCACGACATCGTCATGTTTGCCAAAAGCCAAGGGATTCTTTACCAAGGTCGAGGTTCAGCGGCCAATTCCGTGGTCTGTTACTGCCTAGAGATCACCTCTGTCGACCCAAGACAAATCTCAGTGCTATTTGAACGCTTCATCAGTAAAGAACGCGATGAGCCGCCTGATATTGATGTCGATTTTGAGCACGAGCGCCGTGAAGAAGTCATCCAATACATCTACAAAAAATACGGTAGAGAACGCGCAGCACTTGCCGCAACTGTCATTTCATACCGCTTCAAAAGTGCGGTAAGAGATGTCGGTAAAGCATTGGGGCTACAAGAAACTCAGCTCGACTACTTCATTAAGAACACCAATCGCAGGGACAAAAGCTTAGGTTGGCAGGCTCAGCTCACTCAATTGGGGCTACAGCCTGATTCTTTGAAGGGACAGCAGTTTATCCATTTGGTTAATGAGATCATTGGCTTTCCACGTCACTTGTCTCAGCACGTTGGTGGCTTTGTGATCTCTTCTGGTCCTTTGTATGAGCTGGTTCCTGTCGAGAATGCGGCAATGCACGATCGAACCATTATTCAATGGGATAAGGATGATCTAGAAACCTTAGGCTTGCTGAAAGTTGATGTACTCGCGTTAGGTATGCTCTCTGCGATTCGTAAATGTTTCGACCTGATCAAACGCATTCACGGGCGATCACTGACCATTGCTGAGATCACTCGCCTTAAGGACGATCCTCAGGTTTACGGCATGATTCAGCGAGCAGATACGGTCGGGATATTCCAAATTGAGTCACGTGCGCAAATGAGTATGCTGCCAAGGCTTAAGCCGAAGACTTATTACGACTTGGTGATTCAAATTGCTATCGTACGTCCTGGGCCTATTCAAGGCGATATGGTTCACCCATTCTTAAAGCGTCGAGATGGTATTGAGCCAATCAGTTATCCATCTAAAGACGTGGAGTTGGTACTGTCGCGCACTTTGGGTGTGCCGATATTCCAAGAACAAGTGATTAAGCTCGCGATGGTTGCCGCAGGATTCACCGGCGGAGAAGCAGATCAGCTCAGACGCGCCATGGCTGCTTGGAAGAAAAATGGCAACGTCTTTAAGTTTAAAAACAAGCTCATCGAAGGAATGCAAAAACGCGGCTATGAGACAGAGTTTGCTGAGCAGATCTTTAAACAGATATGCGGCTTTGGCGAATACGGTTTTCCAGAAAGCCATTCTGCTTCGTTTGCGGTGCTAGCCTATTGCTCAGCTTGGTTGAAATGCTACTACCCAGAATGCTTCTATGCTTCCTTGCTCAATAGCCAACCTATGGGGTTTTATAGCCCATCACAGTTGGTACAAGACGCACAACGACACAATGTGGTAGTTCTTCCGGTATGTGTGAACGCCTCACAAGACAACCACACTGTCATCGCTCATCAGAATGGTTCAGCGATTCGCTTAGGGCTGCGACAAATCAAAGGATTCAGCGAACATGGGATTCAAAGCGTGCTCGCCAATCGTCCACAATCCGGTTATCGCCACCCTAGCCAGGTGAAACAGTTATCGATGAATAAGAAAGATATCGAGCTACTGGCATCGGCCAATGCGCTACATAACGTATCGGGAGACCGCTTCCAGACTCGCTGGACAATCATGGACTCCGCTTCTGATTTACCTCTGTTTAGCCAAGTCTATGACGATGTTGGGGATGGACATGACGAACATGCACTGCACAAACCCAATGAGATGCAAGATCTACTCGAAGACTTCACCAGTGTCGGAATTTCATTGAACAAACACCCAATCACTTTGCTAGAAGAAGCGGGACGATTAGGTCGATTCACACACATGAAGGATTTAATACAGCAAAGACACAAATCTATGGTCACGGTTGTTGGATTAGTCACAGGAAAACAAGCTCCCGGAACCGCGGCAGGTGTTACCTTTGTTACATTAGAAGATAACACGGGCAATATTAATGTCGTGATATGGGGAGCAACCGCGCGCTCTCAACAGCAAGCTTATCTGACAGCCAAAGCGTTAAAAGTACAAGGAATATTAGAAAAGGAAGGCGAAGTTGTGCATGTTATAGCGGGTAAACTCATCGATATTACCGATGACATTATTGGTTTGAACACCAAATCCCGAGATTTTCATTAACGAATCAAGTTGCCCTCTAAGAAACGCTAGAAACGCTAGAAACGAAAAAGGGAAGCATCCGCTTCCCTTAAATTCAATTTGTTGAGTTATACCTCAACGTCCGCTTCCGTACAGCTGCATTAATTACAAAATCTGACGCATTCGCTCTTGAGTTACTTCAACTAAGAGGTCTGGTTGGAATTTAGAAATAAAGCGATTACACCCTACTTTCTCAACCATGGCTTCATTGAAACTACCACTTAATGAAGTATTTAGCGTAATAAACAAGTCATGCATTCGAGGATCAGTTCGAACTTCATGAGTCAGTTTGTAGCCATCCATTTCTGGCATTTCGGCATCGGTGATCATCAACAGTATTTCTTGATTGATGTCTTTGCCTTCATCACACCACTTCTTAAGTAAAGTCAGTGCTTCTAAGCCGTCACAACATTCGATAATGTTCAAACCAAGTTGCGACAAGGTGCCTTTGATCTGGTTGCGTGCTGTTGAAGAGTCATCCACGATAAGCACATTACGGCCAACCATTTCATTCGCTAACTGCTGATCTAGAACACCGTCAGAAATCGACACATCGTAGTCGATGATCTCCGCTAACACCTTTTCAACATCGATGATCTCAACGATTTTGTGCTGCTCTTCTTCTTGGATATGCGTGATAGCAGTTAAATAGTTTGCTCGACCCGTAGTCTTTGGTGGCGGTTGGATTTCTGTCCATGTCGTATTCACGATATTGCGAACTTGTCCAACCAAGAAGCCTTGTACGGTTCGGTTGTATTCGGTAATGATCAAGTTGTTTTCTTGAGTCTCATCACGTGATGGTGGGAAACCAATCGCACTGCGTAAGTCAATCACAGGTACAGATTCACCACGTAAAGAAGCAACACCCGTAATATGATGGTGAGAGCCTGGCAAGCGAGTGAGTACAGGCACTTTTAAGACTTCTTTCACTTTAAATACGTTAATCGCAAATAGTTGGCGACTATTTAAGCTAAATAACAAGAGTTCCAGACGGTTTTCACCGACGAGTTTAGTTCTCTGATCAACAGAATTTAAAACGCCAGACATACAACACCTTAGTGACAAATAATAACTGTGGCTACAATAGCCTAATTCGATAGGTTAAAGCAAAGCGCAAATACACAGATGCTTAAACTAAGTACAACAAATGCTGTTATACATAGTTTAAGTGCATGGAAAGGGTTAAAGGAAGGCTAAAAACGATAAAAAAAGGGTTAGCCTTCAATCACTTTCATTAACAATTGGCCATCATATAAAGCTTGTTTAACAAGCGCAGCACCTGGCATGGTGGCTTGTTTATAGAATCGAGATTCCACCAGCTCTAAATCTTGATGATAAACCGATAAACTCTGCTCTTCGATACACTTTTGAATCGCAGGATACAACACGCTTTTAGCCTGATTGATAACACCACCTATCAAAATTTTCTCAGGATTGAACAGGTTGATCACAATCGCTATCGCGGCACCTAAGTAACGACCTAACTGCTCAATCACTTCAACAGCCAGTGGATCACCATCAGCAGCAGCAGCGCAGATCTGTTCAATTGTGACATCTTCAAACGCCGTTAGTGATGATGCCTCGCCATTAGCCAGTCTTTCTTTGACTTGCTCACGGAGAGCCTGTGAACTCGCAACCGTTTCTAAACAGCCATGATTACCACAATGACAAAGCTTGCCTTGTCTATCGATCTGAATATGACCCAGCTCACCGATGTTACCGTGGCGACCTTGCAATACTCGGCCGTCGAGAATGATCCCTGCGCCTACTCCGTGGTGAATCGAGATCAAAACGGAGTTATCGTTATCTTGAGAGTGACCAAACAGCTTCTCTGCTAATGCCCACGCTCGGGTATCATTGGCAATAAAGACAGGTAGACCTGTTTCTTTGTAGATCTCAGGACCCAACGCTAAGTTTTTAACGTTGTAGTGTGGCATCTGCAACACAATCCCCTGCTCAGAATTCACAAGCCCCGGTAGCGTAACCGCAATACTTGTTACCCTATCGAGTTGCTCGGCATAAGTTTGGAAAAACTCATCAATTTCATGCAGAAGACGCGCAAGTACATCGTCTTGGTCACGTTCATGAATATCAATCTTAGTATCGATAAGTACATCGCCGCCCAATTCATGGAGCGCGATCGTTAAGTATCCGCGACCAAGACGCATCGACAGAAACTGCCAACCTTCGTTATTGGTTTGCAGACCGACAGCAGGACGCCCACGAGTCGTGGCTTCTTGAACCGTCGTTTCGTGAATAAGGTGAGCTTCAATGAGTTCACGGGTAATTTTAGTAATACTCGCCGGGGCCAACTCACTTTGCTTGGACAGATCGATACGAGAAATAGGACCTTTAAGGTCAATTAGTTTATATACACGACCAGCATTGACCTGTTTGATATGATCAATATGGCCCGGTTGAGCCATGTACATTTTACGCTCCAGAAATCATCAACGCGGTAATTTTTTTACTTTGCGAAGTAATTGTGAAGTCACTTGGTATATCGCCGTGACCCGTATCACGTATATACATGAATCTTTGTGTATCTAGTCAAATAGTTCGAGAAAAATTAGTACCTACATCGATAAATTGAGACTTAATTTTCTCAATGAAACATCGTTATTGAGCCCTGAATTCAATAATTGGATACAAATAAAGAAATATCCTTCTAGCTCCCAATAAATAATCAATTAATGCATATACTTAATTAAGGCGCGTTGACCTTTCGTGGTTAAATTTTGTTTGAGATAAAAGCGTTTTAATCGCGGCGAGGGAGAAGTAGCCTAGTCATTCTAAGCA
>NZ_JBGOOI010000114.1:0-8361 GCF_041439605.1 Vibrio sp. 1F169
TTGATACCAAGGTAAAAGAAGCCTTTGACGTTAGCAAAGAGCGAGATGGCTCAAGGCGTATTCAGAAAGAACTGGCAGAGAGCGGTGATAACCATAATGTTAAGACCATTGCCGCCAGTATGAAACGTCAGGATTTAGTAGCGAAAGCAGCTCGCAAGTTTAAGTGTACAACGGACAGTAAGCATAAAATGCCCGTTGCTCCGAACTTGCTCGCTCAAGATTTTAACGCAACGGCTCCGAATCAAAAATGGGCAGGAGACATCACTTATGTTGCCACAAGCGAAGGCTGGCTGTACTTAGCTGTCATTATTGACCTTTATTCAAGGCAAGTTATTGGTTGGTCTATGGATACGAGAATGACGGCCTCACTGGTCTGTGATGCTTTGTCGATGGCTTTATTCCGTCGAGGGTTCCCTGAGCATGTCATAACTCATAGCGATCGAGGTAGTCAGTACTGTTCGAAAGACTATCGAGACCTCATAAGCACTTATAATTTAAAACAAAGTATGAGTAGAAAAGGGAACTGTTGGGATAACGCATGTGTTGAGAGCTTCTTCCATTCACTGAAAGTTGAAGCAATTCAATATGAGCCAATTATGACGAGAGAGCAGATACGCCAAACGATCTTCGAGTACATAGAAGTTGATTATAATCGAACGAGAAGGCACAGTGCTCTTGGGTACCTAAGCCCAATGAACTTTGAAAAGCGAAATGTCGCTTAGCTAAGTGTCCAGTCTGACTGGAGCAGATCACTACTCTATTGTTAGAGTATTTAAATCGGCTTTTAGATGGAGAGTTATCTTACTCATGGTTTAATCCCTCACTTATTTGTTTCTATACAGCTAAGATGACTCTTTGGACAGCGGATGGGTTAGAGTATACCTCTACTCGTCCTCCCATTATGGATGAGTGTTTACGAGAGCTGATGCTTTGCTTTTATCCTGTTTTAGATAAGAAATGGTTTGAAGTTTCAGGAAGAGCACTGATCGATAAAGTATCAGGTGAACTGTCTAATCGTAAGTACGGTAGAAATGATGTGCTTCTTATTATTGATAATTCAGAGACCCTAGCCAAAAGTAATCAAGAAACGTCAGAGCTAGCGAGCTTTCTGAAGCTAATAGGAAAAAAAGTTGGTAGGGTAATTATTACATCCCGTCGACAAGAAAATATCGAGGCGACACCAATTTTAGTGAGTGCTTTAGATGATGATGACTGTGTTAAATTGTTGAAGAACCTTGCTAAAGATCATGGCGCTGAAGCAATTAATAAGGCGGGGAAGCCTAAGCTAAAGAAAGTAGCTAAAAAGCTCATGTACAAGCCAATTCTTATTGAAGCTTTAGTTGTTTATGTCTCGAGATCTGGCTTATCTATTGATGCTGCAATAGATAACTTGTATCAAAAGACAGATGATGATTTGTTAGAATTCTTATATGAGGATGCATGGGAAAGGTTAGAAGAAGAGCAAAAGCAGGCGTTTTACATAATCGTCTCTTTGACTAAGCCTCTTACAGATATAAGTATCGGTAAAGCATGTCAGATTGTTGAACTTCAGCACAGCGAGTTTCAAAGTAGTCTGCAAGAAACACATTTTGCAATGTTTACCGATTATGGGAACAAGTACGCTATTGAGTTGGTAGATCTTGCTAGGCGATTTTTTGAAAAAAAATTGAAAGAAGAAAGTGAGCTTTATCAGGAGAGTATCAAAGAGAATTCTATTAAGGTTGATACATATGCTACTGAGCGTGAAAGAGTAGAGCTAGAGTACATTGAAGACCGGGTTTTTGATGCATTTAGGAATGAATATGCTAAAGCAGCAAAAGTAGAAGTTGATAAAGAAAGGTATGATGAGGCTATTGAGCTATATAAGCTTGCTGTAATTGATGATCCATGTAACTCAGCATTACATGACAGGTTTGCTTGGTTGTATTTGAACAAAAAATCAGATCCAAATAACGCTTTAGTTCATGCAAAAAAAGCCGTGGAACTAAACGCCCATAATGTAGATGCATTAGTTTTGGTTGCTCTGTCGTACTACTATTCTGATGATTTGGCTAACGGTGATGTTTATATAGATCTTGCGGAAAAAGAAGGGCGAACAAAGTCTTTTTGTTTATTGAGAAAAGCAATTGCTAGATACCATTACGCGGGGAATCATACGGCCAGCATAGCAATTTTAGATGATGCTCTTTCTAAGCTCAAGCTCGCAGAGCGAGTCTCTGGCAACAAAACAGGATACGATGCTAAAAATTTAAAAGAGATAAGAAAGTATCACCAACTTGTTCTCAGACGACTGTTTTTACAACGTAAAGTGAATTGATAGAACGCTCAAGCTCTATTGGTTGATATGCTCAAATAAAAATGGTTTTTTGTGTATCGTAAAGAGTCACAATGAGACTTATGTTTGGGTTACTGCACTAAAGTTTCTCTTTATGTCACAACTTACGCTCATTGAATTTGATTTAATCTAAATGGCAGTAACACTAAAACTTAGATATTCTAAGTTTTAGTGGTGGCATGTGAAAACGGACATTCAACTTTACCCTAACGAATCGCTCGAAAGCTTCTTGTTGCGCTTATCGCATGAACAAGGCTACGAGCGATTTTCTCATTTCGCCGAAGATATCTGGTTCGACACCATGGATCAGCATGAGGCGATTGCCGGTGCTTTCCCCTTAGAGCTCGAACGAGTCAATATCTACCACGCTCAAACCACAAGCCAAATGCGGGTGCGAGTGCTTATCCACCTTGAGAACCAATTAAAGCTCAACAACTTTGGTGTACTGCGTCTAGCGTTATCACATTCAAAAGCTCAATTCTCTCCGCAATACAAAGCTGTTCATAGATTTGGTGTTGACTACCCTTATGCTTTTCTTCGCAAACGCTTCACGCCTATTTGCCCTCTGTGTATTGGTGAAGCTCCCTACATTCGCCAGCAGTGGCAATTTATCTCTCACCAAGCTTGTGAACATCATGGCTGTAAACTGATTCATCACTGCCCTGAGTGTAGTTCGAGGCTTGAATACCAAAGTACCGAGAGTATTGGCCAGTGTGAATGTGGGTATGAACTCCGAAACTCGCCAGTAGAGGGTGCTCCAGAGGCTGAGGTGTTGGTCGCTCAATGGTTGTCAGGAAGTGATTCAAAACCCTTGGGATTATTGAAAGCAGAAATGACGTTATCTGAGCGTTATGGTTTTTTTCTTTGGTATGTAAATCGTTATGGCGATATCGATGACCTCCGTTTTGAGTCATTCATTGAATATTGTGGCTCTTGGCCAACGGCATTGTGGCAAGACCTCGATGCTTTGAAAGAGAAGGCAGAGCTCGTTCGAGTAAAAGATTGGAAGAAGATGTTTTTCAATGAAGCTTTTGGGGCTCTGCTTAAAGATTGCCGTCAGTTACCCAGTCGGCAGTTGAGTCACAATATCGTGCTTACTCAGGTGTTAGCGTACTTTACACAGCTGATGGCAACAGTACCTTCAAGCGCGAAAGGAAATATCGGTGATGTACTGCTCAGCCCTCTAGAAGCTTCTACATTGCTCTCTTGCACAACGGATGAAGTGTATCGGCTGTATGAGTTTGGTGAGATTAAAGCCGCGATCAGGCCGCGAATGCATACAAAGATAGCGAGTCATGAATCGGCGTTTACTTTAAGAAGTGTCATCGAAACAAAGCTGACTCGAATGAGCTCTGAAAGTGATGGTTTAAGCGTGTATCTACCTGAGTGGTAATTATGACGAAATTAAGTGACTTATTGGCAATCGAAGACGAAGCAGTAAAGCAGATTACGCTAAAGAAGATGTTCATGCCCTATACGGAAGATGTCTGTGTTGAAGGGTGTGAAAAAGAAGCGTTGACGATCTTGCTCAATCTCAGTTCAAGCCATCAATCAGATAGGTGCTTGGATTGGTTGGATGTTGCCCGAGCTAAAAGGCATTTAAAAGCGGCTGAGAACCTAAAGGCGTCCCTTGATGAAATCAAATGGTTCCACACTCATAATCTCAAGTTTCCAGACTGCCGAGTTAAAGATCAGCGGATAATTGCACAACCTCTTGCTACAACCGAGGCGTTTATCTCAAGCTCAGTATTAGAGCAAAGCTTGGGGTGGGGACATAACTCCGCGGTGTATCGCCATACATTGTGGTTATTGAATCCTTTCAGCTGGCAATCACAGTCAGTGAGTCTTCTTTCACTTGTTCAGCAAGAAACCCCCGTTTGGGTTGAGCTGCTCAAAGAATTTGGTTTAGGTGCTAATTCACTTGCTCGCTTAAAACATACAATTGAAGAACAACTTCCTGAAAATAGTTTTCCTGACAGTGTCAGTACTTACAGCAAGCAACTGCGGTTTCCATGGGGGGATGATTATGTTTCGGTGACCCCAGTGGTCAGTCATGCCATCCAAAGAGAGTTAGAAGTGAGATCGCGAAGTCGAGAAAGTAAGCTCAGCTTTGTGTCTTCATCGCTGCCAAACTCGGCAAGTATCGGGAATCTGTGTGGCAGTTTAGGTGGGCATATGAAAGTCCTAAACTACCCGCTAGACGTCAAACCAGCGCAGGGTGGGACGTTAACTGAAAGTCGCAAAAAGAGTGGCCACTACTTTGATGACTATCAGGTAACTAACGCTAAAATTTGTCAGGTGTTAAACCACTTAATTGGGTCAGAACCTTCAAAAACACAGAAGCAAAGAGAGAGCGCTCGTAAGGTTAGAAGTAAGATATTGCGAAAGCAGATAGCCTTGTGGATGCTTCCACTAATTGAGTTAAGAGATATTGTTGATGCTGACCCTAATCAACAGCAATTGGAACATGATGACACTTTAGCTCAAGCCTTTTTGGCGCTACCAGAATCGGATCTAGGCTCTTTAGCTAGTGAATTTAACCGTCTCTTGCATCTCACGTTTCAGAATAACAAGTATGCGGCGAAGTTTGCCTATCATCCTAAGCTTATGCAGGTCGCCAAAGCCCAAATCGTATGGGTCCTCGAACAACTTAGTAAACCAACTGGCAATGAAGGTAAGGTAACGGGTGAGCAGTATATCTATTTGTCATCAATGAGAGTGCAAGATGCGGTCGCAATGAGTAGCCCATACCTGTGTGGTGCTCCTTCTTTGACGGCTATTTGGGGGTTCATGCACCATTACCAAAGAGAGTTTAATAAGCTAGTTAATTGTGATTCCCCGTTTGAGTTTTCGAGTTTCTCTTTTTATGTTCGAAGTGAAAATATTCAACCGACAGCGAAGCTTACCGAACCCAACTCAGTCGCCAAAGCACGAACGGTTTCTAACGCGAAGCGACCAACTATTCGTAGTGAACGATTGGCAGACCTAGAAATAGACCTAGTTATCAGAGTCCATAGTGACAGCCGAATTTCAGATTTTAAGTCCGCGCTTAAAACGGCACTTCCCGTTGCTTTCGCCGGAGGGGCATTATACCAACCACAGCTATCGACGCAGGTTGAGTGGCTTAAGACATTTACCAGCAGGAGTGAGCTTTTCCATGTCTTAAAAGGGTTACCAGCATACGGGCGATGGTTATATCCAAGTGAAAAACAGCCGAATGATTTTGATGAGCTAGAACGTTTAATCACTAAAGACGCTGATAACTTACCAGTTTCCATCGGCTACCATTTGTTAGAGCGTCCAACTAAACGGGGCAACTCAATCACCAGTTGTCACGCTTATGCAGAGAATGCGATAGGACTTGCTCAGCGAGTTAGCCCCATAGAAGTACGTTTTAGTGGAAGAGATCACTTTTTAAATCATGCCTTTTGGTCGATAGAATGCAGTAGCGAAACTATTCTTATAAAAAACTATAGGGATTAATTGCTTATGGAACTTTGCACTCAGCTGAATTACGTTCGATCACTCTCTGCTGGCAAAGCATATTTCTACTATCTATCTAAAAGTGGTGAGATGTGTCCCCTTGAAATTGATCGGGCTAGGTTGCGTGCACCGAAAGGTGGTTATGCAGAAGCATATAAAGGGAGCAAGTTTGTAAAAAAGAATGTTGCTCCACAAGATTTAGCTCACTCCAATCCTCAGTTCATCGAAGAGTGTTATGTCAAACCTGGGGTAGATGATATCTACTGTGCATTCCCCCTTCGAATTCGAGCCAATTCTCTAACCCCAGATATCTGTAGTGATGATGAAATCCGCTCTAAACTCTCGTTACTGGCTAAAACTTATAAAGAGCTTAACGGATATCATGAGTTAGCTCATCGGTACGCCAAGAATATCCTGCTTGGCAGTTGGCTTTGGCGCAACAGAGAGTGTCGAAAGCTGTCGATAGAAGTGACCACCAGTGATTCACAAACCTTGATTGTAGAAAACGCAACAAGGCTTTCTTGGTATGGTCATTGGGATGAAGCTTCAGCAGAATGCCTAGAAAAGCTCACAGCCTATTTGATGAGAGCCCTTTCCGATCCTACCGAATATTTCTATATGGATGTCAAAGCTAAAATTGGAGTTGGTTGGGGAGATGAGGTTTTCCCAAGCCAAGAGTTTTTAGATAGCCGAGAAGATGGTGTTCCTACTAAGCAGTTAGCTACTGTCGAACTATTGGACGGAAAAGAAACCGTTGCATTTCATGGTCAAAAAGTTGGTGCAGCGTTGCAATCGATTGACGATTGGTGGCATGAAGATGCAGATAAGCCATTAAGAGTGAATGAATACGGGGCAGACCGAGAATACGTTATAGCAAGGCGACATGTGTCCCATGGAAATGACTTTTACCAATTAGTCAGAAATACAGAGAATTGGATTGAGACAATGACCGCTTCTCAAGTCATCCCAAATGATGTGCACTTTATCATGTCTGTCTTGATCAAAGGCGGCCTCTTCAATTGTTCCAAAGCGAAGTAAGGATGACTATGACGAAGCGTTATTATTTCTTTATACGTTTTACCCCTGTTCAAGCCGACCATGAATTATTGGCAGGACGGTGTATATCCCAAATGCACTTGTTTATGGTGAATAACCGACAAGCGATGAATAGGATTGGTGTGAGCTTCCCTGATTGGAATGAATCTACAGTTGGCGAAACCATTGTCTTTGTTGCTGAAGATAAAGATATGATGATTGGGCTCTCTTTTCAGCCCTATTTTTCTTTGATGGTAAATGAAGGTTTATTTGAGATCTCTAGCGTTTGTGAGGTACCTGATACTGCGGAAGAGGTGAGGTTTACCCGTAACCAAACGATCGGGAAAAACTTTTTGGGTTCCAAGAAACGCCGAATCAAACGTAGCATGGTGAGAGCCGAACTATCTGGTGTTGAATCATCATTACCAGTCACGAATGAAGAGCGGGTCATCGATAGTTTTCATCGAATACCAATCTCTAGTGGCTCATCAGGGGAAGATTATATTCTGTTTGTACAAAAGGAGCTTGTTAGTGAGCGCGTAGCAGCAAACTTTAACAGCTATGGTTTAGCCACTAATCAAGAAAGAAAAGGCACGGTACCTGAGTTACGTGTTTGACCCTTTTTCTAAAGCTCTTTTTTAGAGATTTAAAAACAAGGACTTACAGAAGTAAGAAGAAAAAGGGTACTTTGGGATTTTGTGATGTAAAACCAGTGGCATTAACGGTTTAGTGACTATAGTTAACAGTGACCTGCCGTATAGGCAGCTAAGAAAAGTAATAAATGGGGAGGTTGGTGATCGGCTCAGTGTCCTGCCGAATAGGCAGCTAAGAATAGGCCAGGAAGAAAGCAACCTGCCTGCTGAACAAGCAGTTAGAATAAAAACCATCAAGTTTAAGCTTGGTGGTTTTTGTTTGTTTACAACCGGTTTTATTCGTCCCATTTTCTAACATGGAAATGCCGCGAAGTTTGTTTCAGCGCATTCACTCTAACGGTAGTCTAGCTGATTTTGCTATACTGCAACTTTTCTAAAATTCCTGCTAGGTTGTATGAGATGAGCAAGAAAAAGCTGACCGAAAAAGAGCTGTTAGAAGGGATTACTCCTTATAATGCCCACAGTGATTTACTCACCAGGACTGAAACAAAGCCTGATTGGGTGCCTTTCGCCGACGAGGTAGAGCGGATTACAGATGATTTAATGGCTAACCGAAATGAGGTTTTCGATGAGCTTAGTTCAGGTTTGGTGAACCCAGATATTTTTCTTTCAAACCTCAAGTTAGCACTTGATCGCCTTCCTGATGGTGATATTGAGCTTTGTGATTTGGGCAATGAAATTGGTCGGGTTATAGCTAATTTGAATTCACCAAATAAGACACTCTTACGTGAAGTAACTCATGGTATTGAACATGGTTTTGACATGATTAGCAAAGAAAGAGGAACTTCGAATGAATAAGCTTGATGAATGGGTCGACAACAATATGACATTAACCAGTATCATCATAATGGTTGT
>NZ_JBGOOI010000115.1:0-8350 GCF_041439605.1 Vibrio sp. 1F169
CAACGGTATGCTAAGAACAAAAATGCCGTTCACTCTTAAGTGAACGGCATTAGCCCTGAGGCGCTATTTTTTAATCTGTCATATTTCCTTATTCTACTTCAGCTTCTAGCTCTTCGATTTCAGGCTTTTCAGCGCGGCGCGCTTCTGGTTTATGGCGCAGCTTGTTGAGTTGACGCTCTAGTTTTTGTTCTACTTCGTTGATCGCTACGTAGAGGTCGTCATGAATTGATGAAGCAACAAGTTGGCCTTTTGGTACCGTTAGAACGGCTTCAAATTTTTTCTTTTTATTTGGTTCTTCGCTAAAGCTCGCTTGGCAGCCAATGATGTCTACTTGCCATTTATCCAGCTTCTTAAATTTGCTTTCTATGTGATCACGGATTGCAGAGGTAATGTCGATATTTTTACCAGTGATGTTCATTTTCATAGAAGTTTTCCTCTGTTGTATCCCTCATGGGTTAACTTCAGATTACGACTTTTAGGAATAAAGAATGTGATCTAGATCTTGTTTTGGTTGGGTGGGATAAGCATTAAAATCAAATGTGATCTCACGCAAGTCTTGATATCTTTTTGTCGAAAAATACTTGTTATCCCTATGAAAAACGATAAGTTGGAGACAAGGCTTCGCTAAAAATTAAACCAGTTTTTAGGGGCGGACTACAGCCTATAGAAAGTGCTCGATTGAAATTTACTCAATAGTGTTTTGTGATATAGGTATCATTATGTAGCTCTGCGTAAGCTTCTTCAGAATTAGATAAACAAAAGCCGCATAAGTTTTCTTGTGCGGCTTTTATGTTTTTAACCTTATCTAACACCTTTGTTCCTCAAACTCTGATGTTGAGGGGGAAGTTAATCGTTAGTGTTTAGTAATCTCGCTGTACTGTCCTCTCGGATGGCATTGATTGCTTGCAATTGTTTGTAAATGACGAAGTAACGATTGATGTTGGCGACATAGGTTACGGGTTCTTTACTCACGTACTTACGAGTGATGATTTCGACGTTTTTAAACCAGATATTTGGGTTATAACCCTTCTTTTTAGCAATGTTCCGCATCTTTCTTATCTTAGCGGGGCCGGCATTGTAAGAAGCTAAAGTGAAGTAGATTTGATTGTCAGGCGATATCGCTGGATCGTCAAAATATCGGTCTTTGATAAAGCGCATATATTTCACACCAGCATGGATGTTGTTATCCACCTTATGTATGTTTTTTATATTGACGTTTTTGTCTTTGGCGGTACTTGGCAATACCTGCATTACACCGATGGCGCCGCGGTGAGAAACCCTGCTTTGATCAAGTCCAGACTCTTGGAAACCTTGAGCTGACATCATCAAAGGGTCGAATTCGTATTCATTCGAATATTTTTCAAAGACATCTGCCAGTTTTGCCACTCGGTCTACTTTATTTGGGTTGAGTGCTCGCCCTAACCAACGAGTGTTGTCGATGTATTTATTATAGATAACGTTCCCAAGTAGAGTTCCTGTTCGTGCGGTCTTTACGTATTTGTTGATCTCGTTCTTTAGCTGAGGGCTGTCTTTTCTCAGTGCCCAAGCAATTTGACCATTTTCACGCAGCGCCAACTCAGTGTGTACCTGAATGTTTTCCATAACATCGAGCCAGAGCTTAGCTTTGTGGCTATCTAGAACTGTACCTTGTATATAACCCTGATTAACCAGTTCTATCAGCTCGTAGTCTTGCAATGATTCTTCGATAAAGTGGACATGCAGTGGTGGTAAACCTAGTGCGTTAAGCTCTTTGTTGACTCTTTGAACACTCTCGAAGTAACTCGAGCTAGCTCGGATCCAGACCTCTTGACCACTCAATTGCTTGATTTCGGTGATAGGGGCAGAATTTTTTCCGGTGATAATCAGTTCTTTCCCATCTTTGATCATTGGATCGGAAAAATCGATGACACTTAACCGCTTGTCGGTGATCGTTAGGTTGGCGACAGCGACATCACCGTAACCAGATTCTAACGAGGGGAGTAGATCATCTCGTTGCACGGGGATGATTTGAACGTTGAGATAGGGGTGCTTCTTACGAAGACTTTTCTCAAAGTGGTAGAGCATTTCTGCCACAATACCTTTTGGCTTGCCATCTTCTATGTAGTAAAAGCCCAGATCAGCCGAAACCAATACTCTCACTGTTCCTTTTGTTTTGAGTACATCTAAGTCTCCCATGTAAGGTTGATTGCTCAATGGGGACAGTTCTAATGCGTTGGAAAGTTGGCTAAATAACCCGATCCAGATAAATAATAACATCCTGCTCACATCCACACTCCATGTTGATGTTTTGTTAAAAGTTATCTATTGAAGATACTGCTTATGTTGCCATTCATCAAGTTTACCAGACGAAGTTCAAAAAAAATCGCGCTAACAAATTAGCGCGATTTTGAAGTGATTGTTTTAGTTAACGACGAGTGTGATTCGCTGACTAAGGCAGTGGATTGAGCTCGATTAACTTTTCTGTTCGTAACACTGCGTCTTCTAAGCCTAGTTGTTCATAAGCTTCTAATTGAATGTCTAAAGACTTACGTGCAGCAATGGTGTCAGGGTAAGTCTTCTGCAACTCTTGTGTTCTGTTTATAGCTGCAATCCAAGCTTCACGACGCAGGTAGAAATCAGCGGTTGCTAAGTCATACTCCGCGAGGCGGTTTTTCAGTGCGAACATGCGTTTTTGTGCATCTTCAGCGTATGGGCTTGCAGGGAAACGTTCTAACAGTCGTTTGAAATCAGCAAAGGCAAGTTTCACAGGCTCTGGATCTCGGTCGCTACGATCGATATTAAAAATATCATGCATGAAGTTTCGGTCTTGTGCCATATGCGTTAAACCGCGCATGTAAAGAACCCAATCTTGTTTCTCATGAGTTGGGTTTAAACGTAGGAATCGCGAAATAGTCGCAAGGCCAAGTGCCAAGTCATCATTTTTGTAGTAAGCGTAAATCAGATCCAGTTGTACTTGTTCAGAATAGGCGCCGAATGGGTAACGAGAGTCTAAGGCTTCTAGCTTTTCGATTGCAGAAAGCCAGCTACCACTCTGCAGTGATTCTTGGGCGTCAGAGTAAAGAACCGATGGCGGTACATCCGGTACTATTTCTTCACTACTTGAACAACCAACTAAGAGTGATACGGCTAATAGACCCGTTAAAGTAAGGTGTTTCATGTCAGGCGTCGATTCCTTGAATTAAATATTTCGTAAGCTTCCGTTACTTTCTAACCAGTAACAGATACAATGATGCAATTATTCTATTTTATCCATACTAATGGGTATTAGTCTCACGGTTTTTAAAAAAGTTCGATATGGCTCAGCAGATAACATTAACAGACACAGTAAAAAGCAGCCAGTTAGGTCAACGTTTAGACCAAGCTGTCGCTGAACTATTTACCGATTTTTCTCGCTCTCGTATTAAAGAGTGGCTTCTTGACGGCAAAATCCAAGTGGATGGCGAAGTTATCACTAAACCGCGCACCATAGTTTTGGGCGGTGAAGCGATCATCTTACAAGCAGAGCTTGCGGATGAAGAGCGCTGGGAAGCACAAGATATTCCGTTAGACATTGTCTATGAAGATGATGATTTATTGGTTATCAATAAACCTCGCGATTTGGTTGTACACCCAGGTGCAGGTACGCCGGATGGAACCATACTAAACGCATTGCTTTTCCATTACCCTCAGATTGCTGAAGTACCTCGTGCGGGTATTGTGCACCGTCTTGATAAAGACACAACTGGTCTTATGGTGGTGGCTAAAACGGTTCCTGCTCAAACTCGCCTTGTACGAGCTCTTGCTAAACGTCGTATTACTCGTGAATATGAAGCAATTGCTATCGGTAAAATGACAGCGGGTGGTGTGGTTGAGAAAGGCATTAGCCGTCATGCAACTAAGCGTACGTTAATGGACGTTAATGAACTGGGTAAGCCTGCGGTAACTCACTACCGTGTTGCTGAGCACTTCCGCGAACATACTCGTATTCGTCTGCGCCTAGAAACGGGTCGTACTCACCAAATTCGTGTTCACATGTCATACCTTCAGCACCCGTTGTTAGGTGATATTGCGTACGGTGGTCGTGCTCGTATTCCTAAAGGTGCATCTGAAGAACTAACGACAATGATTCGTTCTTTTGATCGCCAAGCGTTACACGCGGTTATGCTGAAGTTTGTTCACCCGATTACTGGTGAAGAGGTAGAGTTCCACGCACCTGTGCCAAATGACATGGTTGTAATGGCTGAAGCGTTGCGTGTTGATGCTCGCGAAAACATAGAAGACGACATTTAATCGTGTCAATGATCATCCCTGACTGGAATGCACCAAAAAACGTGAAAGCATTTGCTTCGACTCGTTTTGATGGTTGTTCTACAGGTGCTTATCAAGGGTTAAACCTTGGTATGCATGTTGGGGATGATGCTTTACTTGTTGAAAGTAATCGAACATGGCTAAAGCAACAATCTAAGATGCCCACGGCTCCAGTATGGCTAAATCAAACTCACTCAACGGATGTCGTTACGGTTTTAGAACCTGTGGCGAATGTGCTTGATGCGGATGGTGCATTTACCACTGCAAAGGGGGTTGTGTGTTCTGCGATGACAGCCGATTGCTTACCGGTCATCCTTAGCGATACCAAAGGCACTCAAGTTGCTGCCGTTCATGCGGGTTGGCGTGGTCTTGCTGGTGGCATTCTTGAAAATGCCGTCGCAAAGTTTTCAAACCTAGATTCAGATAATCAGATCATTGCTTGGCTTGGTCCTGCTATTGGTAAAGATGCGTTTGAGGTTGGCAACGATGTGTTGGACGCTTTTGCTCGTTTTGACCCTCAAGCGAAATTAGCATTTAAAGCTAAATCTGAACCCGGCAAGTGGTTAGCAAATATGTCTCAACTTGCGACTCAACGATTAATGAAAGTTGGCGTGACTTCGGTGACAGATTCGAATCTATGTACATACGCAGATTCAGATGCTTTCTATTCTTATCGTCGTGATGGTATTACTGGGCGTCAGGCAACATTTATTTGGTTAGAGTAACCTCTGACTAGCATAACCACTCATCCAGTTCATTTATATTTTCATATCAGCTCTATTCTTCATCCTTATCCCTTGAAAATCTGCGTTACCGTATCCATCTTCTAACCATAAGATAAACATATCTAAAGAGTAGGAAGGTTGGCATGCGTCTCGATCGATTCACTAGTAAATTCCAAATTGCGATATCTGATGCTCAGTCGCTCGCATTAGGTCGTGATCACCAATATATAGAACCTGTACACCTAATGGTGTCTTTGCTTAATCAAGATGGCAGTGCGATTCGTCCATTGCTCACTATGTTGAATATTGACGTTGTTCAATTGCGTTCTAAATTGAGCGAAATATTAGACCGAGTGCCGAAAGTAAGCGGTATCGGTGGTGATGTTCAGCTTTCTAACGCAATGGGAACGCTATTCAACCTATGTGACAAGGTCGCACAAAAGCGGCAAGACAGTTACATATCTTCAGAAGTATTCCTACTCGCTGCCATTGAAGACAAAGGGCCTTTGGGTAACTTACTTAAAGAACTAGGCCTGACCGAGCAAAAACTATCTCAAGCTATCGAGCAAGTTCGTGGTGGTCAAAAGGTTGATGACCCGAATGCGGAAGATAGACGCCAAGCTTTAGAGAAGTTCACCATTGATCTGACCGAGCGAGCTGAGCAAGGCAAGCTAGATCCTGTGATTGGTCGTGATGATGAAATTCGTCGCACGATTCAAGTTCTTCAACGTCGAACTAAGAATAACCCTGTCATTATCGGTCAACCCGGTGTGGGTAAAACCGCAATTGTCGAAGGTTTGGCTCAGCGTATTATCAATAATGAAGTTCCTGAAGGCTTAAGAGGCCGACGAGTACTTTCATTGGACATGGGCTCATTAGTAGCTGGTGCTAAATATCGTGGTGAATTCGAAGAGCGTCTAAAATCAGTGCTTAATGAATTATCGAAAGAAGAAGGCAATGTCATTCTCTTTATCGATGAAATTCATACGATGGTCGGCGCAGGTAAAGGCGAAGGCTCTATGGATGCGGGTAACATGCTGAAACCAGCATTAGCTCGTGGTGAACTGCATTGTGTCGGCGCAACAACGCTCGATGAATACCGACAATATATAGAGAAAGACCCGGCTTTAGAGCGTCGATTCCAAAAAGTGATCGTGGATGAACCCACTGTTGAAGACACGGTAGCGATTCTTCGTGGTTTGAAAGAGCGTTATGAACTTCACCATCATGTAGAAATCACCGATCCTGCTATCGTTGCTGCAGCAACGTTGTCTCACCGGTACGTTTCAGATCGTCAGTTACCAGATAAGGCGATTGATCTCATTGATGAAGCGGCTTCGAGTATTCGAATGCAGATAGATTCAAAGCCCGAGTCGTTAGATAAGTTAGAGCGAAAAATCATTCAGTTGAAGATCGAACAGCAAGCTCTGACGAATGAAAATGATGAGGCCAGTGAAAAACGCCTGCGCACGCTACAAAGCGAACTTTCTGAGAAAGAACGCGATTTCGCAGAGCTTGAAGAAGTTTGGAACGCTGAAAAAGCGGCGCTGTCTGGTACGCAACATATTAAATCAGAGCTAGAACAAGCTCGAATGGATATGGATTTTGCACGACGTGCTGGTGACCTTAACCGTATGTCTGAATTGCAATATGGTCGAATTCCAGAGTTGGAGAAGCAGTTAGATCTCGCGACTCAAGCTGAAATGCAAGAAATGACCTTGTTACGTAACAAGGTGACTGACGCTGAGATTGCCGATGTCCTTTCAAAGCAAACCGGTATTCCTGTTTCTAAAATGCTAGAAGCAGAAAAAGAGAAACTTCTGAAAATGGAAGGTGTTCTGCATAAGCGAGTTATCGGTCAAGCGGAAGCGGTCGAAGTAGTATCGAATGCGATTCGTCGTAGCCGTGCTGGTTTGTCTGATCCGAATAAGCCGATAGGTTCGTTCTTGTTTTTAGGGCCAACAGGGGTCGGTAAAACGGAACTGTGTAAAACATTAGCGAACTTTATGTTCGATAGTGAAGATGCGATGGTGCGTATCGATATGTCTGAGTTTATGGAAAAACACTCTGTTGCTCGTTTAGTTGGTGCTCCCCCTGGTTATGTGGGTTATGAAGAAGGTGGGTACTTAACCGAAGCCGTTCGTCGAAAACCTTATTCTGTCATTCTGCTTGATGAGGTAGAGAAAGCTCACCCAGATGTGTTCAATATTCTATTGCAGGTTTTAGATGATGGACGATTAACTGACGGACAAGGTCGCACGGTCGATTTTAGAAATACCGTGGTAATCATGACATCGAACTTAGGTTCAACTCGTATTCAAGAGAACTTTAATACATTGGATTACCAAGGGGTTAAAAATGAGGTTATGGAAGTGGTGGGTAAACATTTCCGACCTGAGTTTTTGAATCGAGTTGATGAAAGTGTCGTGTTTCATCCATTAGGCCAAGAGCACATCGAGTCAATTGCCGCTATTCAGCTTGATCATTTGAAAAAGCGAATGGAAGACAATGGTTATGAACTCGAAGTTTCAGAAAAAGCGCTCAAGCTAATCTCTCAAGTTGGTTTTGACCCTGTATATGGTGCAAGGCCTCTTAAAAGAGCAATTCAACAAACAGTAGAGAACCCATTAGCGAAAGCGATACTTGCAGGGAAAATCAATCCGGATAAGA
Source organism: Vibrio sp. 1F169 (assembly GCF_041439605.1). Taxonomy (NCBI): domain Bacteria; kingdom Pseudomonadati; phylum Pseudomonadota; class Gammaproteobacteria; order Vibrionales; family Vibrionaceae; genus Vibrio; species Vibrio sp. 1F169. The sequence goes on from NZ_JBGOOI010000115.1 coordinate 7,683, forward strand.
AAGTGCAGCTATTAGTGAATAACGACCGAATTATTGCTCACCAATAATAAAGGTAAGAACGATAGGTACGATTAGTCGAAATTAAGACGTAATCGTACCTATTTTGAACGCTTTGTGTGAATAGTGTCCGAACGATCGCCTGTGGCGATTTTTTTCCGTTTTTGGTCTTGTGCAAAGGGGGATTCTCTCTATAATGCGCCTCCGTTGCTAGGGATAACCAAGCGGTTTGAACTAAGTAACGAGACGACATTAAGCATTTAAGATGCTTTGAAAAATTAGCTGGAAAAAGTGTTTGACACTGGAACCCAATTCGCTAGAATGGCCGTCCACTTAGAGAGGCTCCTTGCTAAAAGGAACGCTCAACAAGTGAAGCTCTTTAACAATTTAAACCTATCAATCTGTGTGGGCACTCGTTGATGAATATCAAAACGTTTTATCGTTAGATAAAACAGATTCTTCGGAATCAAAATTGATTTCAATGAACTGAGTGACCAATACGTTTAACTACTTGTAGTTATTCGGCACAGTCAATTCATTACCATTCTGTTGGAATGGTAATAGCTTTAAAATTACACTCTTTATTTATAAAGAATAGTTTTGAAGTCAGTATTCGTTGAGTCACAAAATCTTAAATTGAAGAGTTTGATCATGGCTCAGATTGAACGCTG
>NZ_JBGOOI010000116.1:0-8282 GCF_041439605.1 Vibrio sp. 1F169
AGCTGGCATAGATATGATTGCGCCAGTAGTAGAACACAGACCAAAAGGCGTTATCAGGAGCGCGTAGCCAGGTTAGAACACCAGTGAGTGCTATCACCGACCAAATGGCGGCGTAGACTAAGGTGTTGTTGACTTGAAAGAACATCCGAATGGAGTGAAAAGTAATTTGTCCGCCACGGGTAAAGTGGTTGCCGGACGCGCGTTTAGGTCTAGGCATAGTGGTTCCTTGAGAGTTAAATGCAGTACTTTTTATATAATTACCTGCGTATGCAGATGAGCTGGTTTAGATTGGAGGTCAATTATGTGGACGAAGAAAGGTCATCTAACAGGGCAGAAAAAGTCCTTCAAGCTTGAAGATATCTGGCGAATTCGCACTAGGCTTGAAATCGACCTTGCTCAATCTCGCTATCGATTGCAAGTTACGTTCTTGTGACTTACTTAGAATGAAAGTGAGGGATATCTCTTCTGGTGGTGCGATTCAAGATCGCGTGCTTTACAGCCAGAGGGGTACAGTTTGAGCTCACTTCACGCACTGCACAGCCAACTCTCTGCACCAGACTCTATTTTCCCAAGTCCTCGAAGGCAGGGTAAAGCAATTAGTTGTAGCAGTTACGCCACCATCATTTTCCGCTGGGTAACGGAACTCGGCTACGATCCCTATCTCTATGGTACCCACTCGATGCGCCGTACCAAGGTGACGTTAATTTAGGCGAGAACCAAAAACATTCGCGCTGTGCAACTATTACTTGGCCATGTTAAGTTGGATAATACCATTTGCTATTTAGGCGTAGAAATTGAGGAGGCTCTGAACATCTCTGAGGGGATAGACTCATAGTAAGGTTGGGGTGTTGATTTTAGAAAGGTCATTTTTAATGACCTTGAAATGATTATTATAAAACAATAGGTTAATAATATTTATTCGTTATTTTTGCCGTATTATCCCCTTTGAGTTTGCCGTATTTCTTCCTGTCATAATAAGGTTGCGTTATATTACGAACACGTATGAAAGTTAGGAGGTTCAAATGACAGCAGTTGATCGCGTTTATCAAAAGATAAAGCGCTCCAGACGCTATGTTTTTGAGCGCAAAGACTTTGATGTAGGTTTCACCCATTCGCCACGAGCCAGATACGGGCTTATTTCTACACCTCGCTCTGTGCTCTAATACTGGCGTAAATTTGATAACCCAACGATTAATAGTGGCCTGATCCACAACGACTCCGCGCTCCAATTGTATCTCTTCAATTTCACGATAACTGAGTTTATAGGCGAGATAATAACGTACGGTTTCGAGAATAACTTCAGAGGGGAAGTGGCAACCTTTAAACATTGAGATTCAGAGTATTAGGTAAAGATTGAGTAAATCTTAACCGACAACGCAAAACTTTGCGACAAAACCCATCATGTCGTACGGACATTGTTTATTTAGATATTCCATGTATTCTACTTAATGACCATCTTGCGGCTTTAAATGTTCCATTTCATTGAATATGTAGTCATTCAATATCACACGTTTGAAAAGTAACTTTCGCGTAACTTCAGGGACATCTACTTCGTTACACACGGATTCAAACTCTTGGGTAATCGTAGAAATTTGAAACCTAATAATTTCTTCTGCTTTTTCAGCCTTAATATTGAAACTTGGTGCTGCTTGCATACAAAGTGATAACAGAGATAAATTAAGATTTTCGAAGATCTTCATTCCATGACTCGCCTCCCCACCTGTACGGTTTTGTGGACAAATATCATAAGCCGGTGACAGGGATATTTTCTCCCCTTCTACAAAGAAAGCATGATTTCGAGCATGGTCATCCGTATTACCGATCAGTACATTAAATACCATCCGTGCAAATAGCTCTTGGCTATCAGAGGTAAAATCGATGCAATACTGCTTCATATTGTTCACTAGGTCTGCGTAAGATGCCTCTCTAGCCCATGTTTCATCTAAGCCTAAAACTGTCAGCCCGGACACCATTGAGCGACGACACCAAACGTCACCAACTAACGCTCTATCAAAGCGTCTTACAAGAAGAACATCTTTTCCTAATACTTTTTCAAAAATAACTTCGGCAACATTGAGTCCTGCTAACTTGGCAAGCCTCATTGCTACGTATTCTGATTGTACAACTTCGTAAGTATCATTTGATGCTGAAAACTTAGCAATATACTTAGCTTCATTACCAGTGATCATCGCTTTCGGGCGAGCACCTCCGAGGGATGTACCATGCATAAGTGCTCTATCCAAATCCGAAGAGATTTCCTTACCTTGACCGACGATTTCAGACGCATTGTATAATTCTTCAAGAGTTGCCGCATCAGTAGAACGATCAAAATACTCAGTGGCCGATTCTTGAAAATCGAGAGAACCGATCCGATCTGAAGCGGAATGCATCAAATACGTCATTTCGCCTAACTCAGCATCGTAGTCTTTGCCCATCAACCGAGAATTAATGACCCTACGTCCCCAAGCATCTGGAGCTGCATCACGCAAGCAAGAGAATATAGGCATACCTTGAACTGGTTCCTTAGTACCAGCAGAAAGCGGTAATTCATTTGAGTAAATTGGTTCTGCATCTGAACGTTTCAAGTAAGACTGACCGTACGTAAAATGTTGGCCAGTTTCATCAATAGTGAGTCTACCTGCTACCACAGGCTCTGATTGTCCTTTAAGCCATTTCCAAACGAAGCATTGATTACTAGAAGTCATCATCTAAAATTACCTTTTTCCTTCTTACTCGATTAGGCAGTAATGCCTCAATTTTCGCATTTGTTTTACGTTTAATAGCAAACTGGTTTTCATCGGGTTCAAATAAAGGAACACCTAATACCCAAGCAGTTTCGAAGTAGAGTCCGATACTTACAGACGGATCACCTTTAAGAATCTTTATCATAGTGGGCTTAGATACCCCAACTCGGGAACAAGTCTCTTCTACAGTGATTTTCTTTTCCTTACGCTGGATTGTAAGCATCGTGGCAAAATGAGTTAGTGCGGCACTAGCAACAGTGCTAACCTGAATGTTACCTCTTCCCATAGTAAATTAACCTTTACCGTAAATATAATAAGGTAAATATTAATTTACCAAAATTTAAATGTCAAAGTAATAGGTTAGAAATAATTATAGTAAAAACTATTTTACTATAAAAATCTTAAAGTGAATTGTAGTTTACAATAAAACAGTCATTGAAATGACTGCAATGAAAAACAGAGATCCTGTCTGAACTCTCTATTTAGTTATTGCTTTACCACACTTTGGTCGAGTAGACGACACCTGAGAAGCTTTTGGACAAAACCTTCCAATTACAGTCAATGATGCGAAATGTTTATGCATTTAATGCAGGAGTGCATTCATTGTTAATGCAGCACCTTTCATTCTATTAAACAGCTACAAACTCAAGCTTGCTCTCATTATTGTTCAGTGTACAATATAGTATTGCACACTGAACAATAGAGTAAAATCATGAATGCCAATACGATAGCAAACAAATACCTTGAAGCACTTGAAGAAGCAAACATTGAAAAAGTACTATCGCTTTTCACGCCAGATGCGTTGGTGAGTTCACCACTTTACGGTGAACGTAAGGCAGCAGACTTTTATCCTGAATTGTTTGAAGATACGAGCAGTTCAAAGCTAACCTTGAAGGGCGTAATGGAAGGGAAATCAACTCGTGACTGTACAGATTTGATATCTATCTGGTTCTACTTTGACTGGACACTTGCCAATGGTGAACCTGCACCTTTTAATGTTGTCGATGTGTTAGAAGTCGACAAAGGTAGCCGCTTGATTACCAAATTAAATATTGTTTACGATACTTTTAACATTAGAAGTTCGTTCAATCTGTCTAAAAAGCAGACCTCCCTTTAGCAAGTACTTTATAGATAGCGGTACCTTTATGAAAAGAAAAGCAAATACAACACCTCTCTCTAAGGAAATTATAATCGAGGTAGCACTGAATCTTATTGCGGAGAAAGGAATCGATACGTTTAGTATTCGAGACGTAGCTAAACGGTTAGATACCTATCCAACAGCTATCTATTGGTATTTTAAAAACAAAAACACACTGTTAGGTGAAATTGCAAATACAGTGATGTCTAGTGTCACACCTAACTACGGTAACCTGGATTGGCACGTCTGGTTGACCCTGTTATTCCAAAACTACAGAGGTGCAGTAAAACACCATCCCCACATCGCAGATTTGATAGGAGGGCGACTTCTGGCAAATGCGTATCAAGATCCTAGATTGCTAGATGGAATTATAGCTGCTCTTTTGGATGCAAATTGTCCGCCGTCTCATATAGTCCCTATGTACAACACAGTAATTGCATCAATGTGTGGTTTCGTAACCATGGAGTTCGGTCATTTACCGCTAGATAATGCGGATGAATGGGAAGCTAAGTTAAGAGGGGAGGCTAAGAAGGTAGAAAATAGTGAGTATCCAAACTTAACTCGTTTTCTACCTCAAATGATGAATGCTTCTTTCATTTTACGCTGGCAAAATGGCTATGACAAACCGATGGATGAGAGTTTTAATAGGTATGTTGATGTTTTTATAGATGGTTTGAAACACCAGATTAACGCACTAAACGAGATGCCATAGCAGGAATTTTATACCTTATGGTAACGTTAATTTCAGAAAGTATTGTGCTTAACTATGCACCTCATGAAGCCAATAAGACACTTTTGAGTTAGAAAGTGCCACGAGTCAAAATTCAGGTCTATGAAGCCTCTGGACATTTCTGAGTTACGATGAATAGATCGCTCTGATTTTTCGCATAACTTCTAGTATCGCAACCATGCGGTCAGCTTGTAAATTACAGGCCAAATTAGCTAATCCACTACAATGCGAGTAAGCTTTAAAAAGTAGCGATTATCGCCGTAGTCGTTTGTAATATGTCCATTTCTTACGAAACTGTCGCAATCCAGTCCTCACCTTCCTTCCTGACAGTTGCATTCCTTAAAACTGGATCAATTCCAGCAATTTTCGAACGCCCATTAGAGCCATGGCCACCATGAATCATATTAAAGACCTGATAGCTATAACCTTCTTTTTCAACTAAGTCTATATGCTTAAGAGCTTGGCCATACCCTAAAGCTTCTCGTTCTTCACCCTTCCAGTTCTCACAAAGAATTACAACATTATTTGCATCAATATACGCAGTATTCCAAGCACCAAAAGCAATAGATTTTTCCTCGTGATTAACGAAAGACCAAGACCATAGCCAGTTCGCACATGTGAAACCTTCATCTTCCATAAATTGTTTACGTTTAACGTCACTTTCAGGAACCAATTTTTTATACAATACAGTATCTTGATATTGCGAGTAGTTTATGATGTGAGACATTAAATTTCGACCTTGCTCATCGCCTTGATTTTCAGCGTTAACATACAAGACTTGCAATTTATCTGATGAATACTCTCCATCAGAAATACGCTTTAACATTTTATTAAATAACTCAGGTTTCATTATTCACCTTTTATTGGGCTGATTTCTTGTAAAACATTCGAAGTTCTTAAAAAGTAGTCAATTGGTGCTTGTTCGATTTGGTCATATAACGCTAAGCTAAGTGGTAAACAAACCTGCCAACCAACTCTATTACCCACCTTAAACACACAACTCAAACAAAGCAAAAATGCCCAGCGTTTGTTAGTCCATCTTAAGCGTTTGTTTATTTTTTAGAATATTGTATAAGCCAAATTTGTTTGCTTAATAGGTTCTGTAACGATACAACTTCGAATCAATTCAACATTAAAGGATTCTGAATACTCTTTAATCGTATTCATAAGAGCATTATTATCAATGACTGGATGAATACCTAAAGTCCACATACTTCTTAAGTCATCATGCGAGCCTTTAACCAATGAAACTTTGCATGTATCTTCCATCATGCCTCTGATACATGAACTAACATTAGTATTTTGCTTTATTTCGAGGGCAATATACTGCCCTAACACTGAGCGTTTCTTACGAAAAACAAAATCAATAGCCATATATTCACGATGATTAGCCTTCCGACGGTCTATCGAATACTGAAACTCTCGATCCCACCACGCGATATCTTCGCTTTTTTGTGATTCCAGAAAAACTGAAAACTCTACTTGAAACCAAATTTCCCACCCCGTAATCGGCTTTTCTTCTATTAGCTTCAAACGTTTTTGAATGTGAGTTTGTCTAAAAAACTTATTAGCTAAACTAGCAACAAAATCAAAATCTCTATTCGTCATATAAATATACTACCAAATCAAAATAAAAAACTAATGCTTTTAAAACGGAATTTTTTCGTGTTTGCATTCCGTCTATGTTGCTGCGATTTATTATGAAACTCAACCAGTATCCATTTGTTGTGTGAATTGAAGATAAATTTCATAAGGAAAATACCGAAACTTTCCGTATAAATTCCCAGAACATGGATTAGAAACTGTTGGTCTACCTGAGCACGCGCCTTTAGTGAAGAGCTTCTACTCTAAACGATTTTGGGGCATTTCTGAGGTAGAATGTACCACGGGTAAAAATTCAGCCTGTGAAGGTTTTGGACAGAAATGGGTTAGAGTCAGCGCACTAACCTGTTCGGTTCGGATAAGTGGCGTTTGGGCGAACTCTTGCTCACGAACGTCTATCAAGTCGGTGGCTATTCACAGAATGTTGATCAAATTACCTCTTTAATATTTTATGTTTGTGGTTTTTCTACTGTTATGACTTCATGTTATTGTACGATGGTATTCATCAGTTAGAAATTACTTGCAATGCGGATATCCATTTTGTTAAAAAAAACACTAAGAAAATTGAAACAAACACTTAAGAGATTAAATGGTAAAATGTACCGTCAGTTCATCTCCTTTATCGGAGGCTCAGGTGATGATGTTAGGAAGAATTTATTCAGACTGTTTATTTTTGCAATCTATTCCGTACTACTAATACTAGCGATAAACCTTGTAACGCTTATCCATTACCCTCGTGGATTTGGAGAGTGGGGTGATTTCTTTGGTGGGGTCCTAAACCCAATACTAACATTTCTAACTTTCATGGGACTTTTGTTAACGATTATCTTACAAAGTAAGGAACTAAAAGAAGCTAGGCAAGAGGCCAAAAGATCTGCCGATGCTTTAAGAGATCAAGTTAATCAAATCAATATTCAGTCTTTTGAAAATACCTTTTTCTCATTATTGTCAAAGCACAATGAAATCATTGAGAAACTAGAAAATATTAACTATAAAATTCAAACTCCCGAAGGTGAAAGGTATGAGTATTTTAAGAGAACAGTTTATGGATTCCAAAACGGCATAACTGACATAAACAACTGGAACTATTTTGATGATGTGTTACTTATTATTAGTATGGCGAACTCCCCTTATGACGCTAGAGAGCAGCTAAAATCACACATTAATTCGTTTTATCCCTATATATCTCTGCTATCAGAGATTGTACGCTTTGTGGATTCGCAAACTCAGAAAGTTGAAAACCTAGACCCTGCTATATACTTAAGAACTCTCCGATCTATGATTCCAAACTGTTTCCTTGGACTTGTCATGATTGAATGCATCGAAGAAAATAGTGAATTAAAAAACCTCATAATAAAATATAATTTATTGGAGAATTTCACTTTCACTCCCAGACTAGCAGGTCACCCAATTGCACTTCTTGGAGCCGTCCCAATATATGGAAGAGAATGTTTCGGTGAAAATAATCGCCTCAAAGACATAGAGAAGGTCGAAGGAGCACCAATAAATTGGAGTGATATTACCAAGGTGAATGAAATAGGGAACCCTTTTTAGTGCTATTGAAAACAGTTGTCCCAAATTTTAGATCTTTTGATCTAGCAGGTATTGTCGCTTTTAACTGATAGATGCTGCTGTAACTGTTTTTGAAACATAAACGTGCCAGAACTGATCAGTCTGGCACGTTTGTGGACAAAGACGTGTTTCGATTTTCAACTGAAGATGAGACTTCGGATAACCTCTATTGATGAAAAGAGTTTAAATTCCCAGTTTTACTTACTCACTCCAATCCTGCGGCTAAATGTCCAGTCCACTAAGCTCACTATTACTTAAATCACTTTATAAGCATTTGAAAGATGGCATAATTAAGGATATGAGAACGCCTTAATCAAATACACTTGGAGTACAACAATGCGTTACCTATTGAGTTTACTATTAGTGGCGACTTTAACAGGGTGCGGAACAGTACCAATGGCTTATCAGCCAAAAGATATGTCATTAGATCAGGCATATGTGGTTGTAGAGCAGATGGTTATGACACAGCACCGTAACTGGAAACCAGATTACTTTG
>NZ_JBGOOI010000117.1:0-8121 GCF_041439605.1 Vibrio sp. 1F169
AGAGAAGCTGCTTAATAAGCAAGCAAATGATGACAACTACCTTGAAAAACACCGATAAGTTGAAATTTGTATTCGAGAACATAGTCCCTTAAAACATCAAAGATCGCCGATGCGTGTACAAGATCATGATGTTGCGTTGGATCGTCCAACAGCAGAGCTCTCCATGGTGACCAAGGATTTGCTAATGCCATTGATAATAGGAACGTTAGTTGAAGATCTGTCTTTTGTGCTTCACTTGCAACTTTAGACGCATGAACTGTTCTTTTCGCTAATGGAACGTTCACACTAGCGTGTGCTTTGTTCCACTTTCTTTCCACTTGAAGCCCGGTTTCACTGAATCTAGGCTCTCTGACAACTCTATTTAGCAACGCCTGCCAAAGTGGTTGGATACTTGCGACTCTAGATTGAATTTGATCAATTTCTTGATTTAGCTCTTTGCTAAATGAGTCAAGAGCTGCTTTCTTTTCTACGAGTGACTTTAATTCATTAATTTTGCTTTCGTATAAGCTTTCTAAGCTATTTCTGTGAGACTCCTCGGTTGCTTCTCCTTTGCAAGATTTAATTTTTTCTTGAATTAATTTAAGACTATCGGCTCCTTGAAGTTGTGCTATTTGCTTTCGCATTCGGTCTAACAAGTCGCGTGAGTTCTTTGACTTCTCTACCTTTTTAAGCTGCTTACCTAGTTCTTCTTCGAGCTTTTCATTGTCAGGGTTCCCTTGAAGACCTTGCTTAAGCCAATTATTTTCTAGCTCTACAATTATATTCTGAGTACGTTTTAGCTCCACCTGATGTTCTGCGATTTTGTCTTCTAGTGAGAGAAGATTTTCTGTTATAAGGTTTAGATTTTCTACTTGTACCTGAACGTCATTATTGTGTTTGAAAATTAGAGTCTCTAGCTTTGTTATTTCATGTTTTAGGGTTTCTTGACTGTTATTTTCTTTAGTTTTTTGTCTTAGTTGTTCTAGGTTCTCTTGAATTTCTACGATACGTCCTTGTAGCTCGAAGAGAGATTTTTGAGACAAGTCATATGTGTTTTGCTTTTTTTGTAGAGATTGTTCTGCTGCAACCATCATTTCAGTAGAAGGTTTCATCGGTAGTTGAGAGGCGTCAATCTTTAACTGTTTTTCTACATCAGCAAGGTTATGTTCTGTTTTAGCAACGGCTTTTTCTGCTTCTTCTATCTCGAGTGATTTTAAAAGAGGGTCTAATTTTGCGGTGGTTATATTAAAGTTACACTTATTTAGATGCTCTTTTGTATCTTCAATTTTTTTTTGTAGTAGAGTTATTTCTTCAGTAAGACTCTTATAATCAATAGATTGAGATGTAATACGTTGTGCAAGTTGAACTTCATTTTCTGCCAATAGTTTTAGTTCAGGGTTTAAGCCCTCTACTTGAGCTTTCATCCGTCTTTCTAATTCGATTATTCCGTGAACTTCACCACAAACCGGGCAGTCCCCTTGTTTTCCCGAGATATTTGCTGAAATTTCAGCTACTGCAGAACGAACTTGATCTGAGTTTCTCTGCAGAGAAACAAGGTTGATTTTGTTGCTTGCTGCTTCTTTTTTTATTTTTTCAAGTTGAGTGTTAGATTCACTGGCTTTTGCTGTGGTCGATTCTAAGGTAGCTACTAATTTGGTGAGTTCTTTTTCGATTGAACTTGCTATATCTAATTGAGATTTCCAGCTAGATAATGAGTTTTTAGCTTGTAATAGGGTCGAGTGAGAGTTATTCCAGTCTTTTTCTCTTGCTTCTATCTGTTCGTTTTTTGATAAATCTGCTTTTAGTTTTTCTAAGTGCTCAGTATCACTAGCTTTATCAGTTTCATTTTTTTTGAGTTCATCTAAATTAAGTAAAAGTTGATTCTTTGCATTAGATTCTAGAGTTTCGTACCTGCTAATCTCTTTTAAATTGTCTAGTTCTAGTTGTGTTGTTTTTAGTCTGGATGTTGCTTCGCTACAGTCTTTTGTAGTTAATTTAAGAGCTGAAGTAGCAAGCTCTTTATCTGACAGAAGTGACGACCTTTCCTTCAAAGCATGACTACTAGCTTCAGTAAGTTCATTTTCTTTAGTTTTTATCTTTGTAAACTCTTCACAAGTTTTTGCTAAGGCTGTCAGTTCAACTAATGAACCTTGAGACCTTGTGAGTTTTGCGTTCACATTGCTTAAACAAACGTTGTGCTCAGATGATAATTGGTCGATGCTATTTATTCGCGTTTCTGTTTCCATATAAGGCTTGAGTTCTTCAGATAGGCTTTCTAAAGAAATATGGAGTGTACCCACTTTGTCTTGAGCAAGCTTTCGGTCCAAAACTAGAGCATCCCATTCGTCTAATATGAGCTTAGCGTCCTCACTTTCGGTCTCCTTCTCTGATAGCATTTTCGCTATTGGTCTACGTAATTTTGGTATCATAGCACCGAGTTTTTGTGCTTCTTGACCTATTGGTAACTTTGATAGCAATGAGCCAGCCTCTTTAGACTCTTCTTGTATGAACCAGTTTTTATCTCTTTGATCTAGGAGGTGAGTTAACCGTAATAGATAGTTAATATCCTCCCCTTGGGCACTACCATTGATTGTTTGGGAAGGGGCCCAACTGACTAAGCCTTCAGATGTAACGGTGGCATCTTGGTGAAAGTCGCCAAAATCTAGACTAACGCTAGCTGATAATTCATTGTCTCTTACAAGAGCGAAAATATCATCATCTAACCTAGCTACACTTCCAGTAAGAGCAAGTTCCATGGCTTCGAATAATGCTGTTTTTCCGGTTCCATTCGGAGCAAGAAAGATTGTTGCTTGAGGAGATATAGGGATCGAAACATCAGTACCGAATCGTCTAATATTACTTACGTTAATATTTTTTAAAATTGGCATTTTAATCTATGATCTCCAGTTCAAATAGCGCTTCCACGATTTCTTGCGCTGAGTCATTTGATGACAGTACGTTTCTCCACCTTTTTTGTTGGTCGGTTGAGAGATATTGGTGTTGTTTGGCTGCTTTTAGTAATGATGTAGAAATAGGATCAGATAGTTCGTCGATTTGTTTTCTACTGACAGGCAAAGCTAAAAAGGTCCTTTTTAAGAAGTTTTCAATTGCTTCATTGGGTCGTTTTACATATTTTCGACAGTAAAACTCGTCAGCCTCCAATCGGTTTCCATCTTCCAATGAAGCATTTTCGATATCTAAAAATAGATATATATCTGAAGAATAAGGCTCTGGCAGTATATCTCTAACGTTTGCTGCCCAATGTATTGCGCCTTTTGAACTCTCAATAGATTCAGGGCATGCAATTAAAATGGTTCTAAACCCAGGAAAAGATGCTTTTTCTGTCCGTTTTAGAATTAAGGCTAATCCAGACATCCCTTCTGGTAGGATATTCATTATTTTAGAATGATAATCGGAGCTCGTTTCAAAGTAGTGGGGAGGCAATGTGTTTGTTAGAGCATCACGCCAGTTATTTAATTGCATTGTATTACCCCTTTATTAGAGATGCGATTTGTCGTTCACGTTGGTTATGTCGCTTAGTTATAAGTCCCTGAACGAAGCTCTTTATATCAGCTACTGAGTTATTCTCTATAGCATCACTAAATTCAAGAGAGCGTGTAATCACTGATTTTGGAATCCTTGCGTCAGCCATTGTCTCTCCCTCATCTTCACTGCTAGCCAAGCTATATCCAAAAATAGAAGATGTGCTTGCTGCTGTCTGAGGTAAAACTAAGATTTTGGATATTTCTTTACCTAAGAGTTCAGAACGTTCATCTCTCAAATCTTCGTCGAAAAACCTTCTAGGTTCAGAGGCACTAGACCTTGGTCCTGCCCAATATGCTAGAGCTATAGATCTGATTGAAAAGTTTGAACAAAACTCTTGCCACCCCATAGTTTCAGCATCTAAACCAATAGCTATGTACAGCAGTAATTTAAACGCATCACGAATGAGATGTACGGTATGTGGTCCAGCTCTAAGTTGACCTATACTTTGTTCTCCTTCGGCAGCTGCGTACAGCATATCGGCAGTTACCTGATTCTGGAGTTGTTGGTCTTTATCAATCTCTTGTTTCCAGTTGAGCCATACCGATTCTGTGAGGTTTTGTACTTCCCCTTCTTTGAGTTCAGCTACAAAGTCATCGACACTAGTTTTGATTTGATTCCAAGTCAGTTCATCCATACTTCTTGTTAAGGTGCTTTGTTCACTTCTGATTTCTGAGTTTGATGATAGCTGCCTGTATTCAGATGGCGAGGGGGGAGAAATTTGGTCAAGAATAGTTATTCTTGAAAGGTCATTCGACGTTGTACCCAAAGTATGTCGAATCGCATTTGAAACATTGGTTCGCCAAGCTGAAGCGTCGCTATGAAGGATTTTTACTGTATTTGGTGAATGCAAGGCTAATCTTATTAAGGATAGGTCCAAAGTACAAAATGAGTTATTGCTGGAAGACTGTTTAAACTGTAATTCAAAGTTATGGTTACTTACTGGCCCCCAAAGTTTATCTACCACACTAAGTGGGGGCTCTATTTCATTTGCATGTCCGGAGAGAGTTCCTGAGATCGTCCAATCCAATTTGCTCTTTTTCTCATAACTAGTCCATGAACGACATTGGGGTTTGAGGTTACTACCAACACAGTTAGCGAGCATTCTTGGTGTAATTGATTGATTTGATGAGGAGTTGTCAGTCAAGAAAGTTCTTATTTTATTTTTTACATTATCAAGGTCGTCATACCAATGATATAAGTGCATGTTGCAACGTTCGGCGATTGCAGCTTCATCGCCATAATTCTGTATTTCTAGGCATTGAATACAATTGTATATACTTTCATCACTTGGAAAACCACACCAATTTTTGAGCCATTCTTTGATTTTTGATGTTTTATCTTGAGCACCAGAAAAAGCTTCCAGAGTCGCACCAGCTTTTTTCCACTCGGTACAAACATCTTTTAGGTCTGTTAAAGTGATCTCTTCTTTAATCTTTATTTGGGGGTAAGGGATAGCAAGCCAAAAAACCTTCCCGTTTACTTTATATTTTGGGTCGCCGAAGTATTTCGCTAGGCTTTCAAAAGCTTTATCTAATGTAGATAGGTCTTGTAAGTGACCTTTGTATTTTCCCTGAACTTTTGTTGCTCTTATGATTTTGTATGAAGAGAAATCTTGCATCTGTCGCTTGATCTGACAATGTACTGTCTTACCATTCAATCCGTGCAATACAACATCGTCCCACTCTTTGATATCTCCCTGCTCATGCCCAAACCTTTCACAATGCTTGCTTCCCCCCAGGTATGCATTTAGGGCTTCAGTAGCATATAGAGTAGCCACTTGATGATCATATTCATCTGCTTGTTTGAGTTTGAGTTTCTTAAGCATCTTTATTTAATACCAATAACATAGGGTTCGGAAGAGTATGATTTGACTCGCGAAAAGTATCTCGTATCGATGACAACCGTTGAGATAGCTCTTACTAATTGATTGCATTGCATCTTACTACATATGAAAACATTAATGCCTCACCAAAGTCGCTTTAGTACTAATTTAATTTGTGATAATGAGTTGAGTATTGTAGGAGGACAAAGTTTGTTCAGTTCCAATAAAGTCAGATCATTTAGGTGAAGCTCTCATGAGAGAACAAGCCTCAGCAGAGCATCTTTGCAATAGATAACTTAATGAATTGGCTTAAAGTCAGACTCGAACCATTAACTTTTAAAAGAAGTGAGAAGAGGGATTATTCCTTTTTTTACAAGTCTACTTACTTTGAGCTCAGTGCTATTGTTAGTATGTGTACTATCTGACTGATTGCATAGGTAAAAGATGCTAGTATTATCTGCAACAAAGGCATTATGGGAGAGAAAGATCCATGTTTAATTATGGAAACTTTCCTCTTAATAAACTGTTAATTGATGGGGTAAATATGGATCACGACAATAGACTGCATTTTGTTATCTATGGGGCTGGTTCAGTGTATGTGCTTATTCAATATTTAGGCTTTACAGCTGAGGAAGCAACACTTAGCCAAGGTGTAGCTTCGGTTTCAGGTTCGATCGAACGACCTGAGCTATTACCTTGGTTCTTGATTGTTATTGGCGTTGTTTGCGCATTAATACTCATTGTTCGTGGGATGGTAGGGTTTTTCTCTAAGTTTAAAACTAATGTTTTAAATGATGCGCGACTATTGAGAAAGGCAAAAGAAGAAGTGAGAGAAAACACAGGTATCGATTATCCAGTGGGTAAGGTCGATATTAAGTCCCTATTTAATCCTACTGCTTTATTAGGTATGTGGATGACCTCTAAAGGGACGTATAGCAGATATCTTTCAGTAACACTTAATCCAATTACATACCTTTGGCTGTTGCTTGTTTCATTGATTAAGACATTTTTGGTAAACGGCGGTTTCTATTTGTATTTTACGCCTCTACTGTTTAGTGCTGTTCCTCTAATGCATGGCTTATGGGCTATACGCAGCATATCAATTTAACAAATAAGGATTAAGGTGTTGTATGAACATTAAATATCAATATGCAAAATGTAGAGTCGCGGACGGGATTCAAGAGTTATGTGTTTCTCCTGGTGATGTTAGAAGTCGTTTACTTGCAGCAAATGATGCAATGTCTAGCTTAGATACATCGCATTTCCCTGAACACTTGCAGCCGAAGTGGGACAGCATTATGAGTATGATGACTAAGTATGGCCCTGCTAAAAATTTCGAAGGTGTGATCTGGCAAGGTGCAGTGGCACATACAATGAGAAAAATTAAGAATGTGACGGGAACTAAGATTGCAGCTTCTTTGTGGGAGTTACATGAAATGTTGCAAACTGATAGCTGACTTATAACAAATAAGGGTTAAGGTGTTGCGCAGCCAACACTAACCCCCTGAGTATTGAACAATCCTGAAGCGACCCTATTAAGTCAATTGTTCTATTTAGCTTGGTAGGTACATAGCCTTGTGAGCTGCGCCTTCAATACAGGACATCAAGTTAAGCGTCATTCCATACTTATAGTTATTCATAAAAATGCAAATTTAGTAAAGGCCCTAACAAGCTTCTGTCTACAAAACCTAGAGTTGCTTAATTAAGAGTTCAAAAAAGCTGAAATTACGCGTTGTTTAAAAGCCCCTAATCGAAGTTCATCTTGTGCGTTAGAACCATCAACTGGGTTCGAACTGCCATTAATGATTGCGGTCCAGTTCAACTTGCTTTCAGGTGCTGACGCTCTGTCGAATAATTCATATCGACCATTATTAGAGAGATTTCCTAAGTCGTATTCAAGCTCATCTGCTATTTTGGCGAACATACATGATTCAGGAATGTCCTGCTCAATCCGCTCTGCAAACTCTATTAAGCTTTGCTCTGCAAAAGTGAATAACCACGCTTGCTGATTCATAGAGCCATTAACTCGAAGAATCCGTCCGAGTACCTGCCTAAAGTACAGCTCTGTTTTAACCGAACTCATGTGACAACAAACTTGAAGACGAGGAATATCAGTACCTTCACTGATCATTCCTACACTAACAATCCATTGAGTATTGTCTCGACGGTAACGTTCAATTTCATCTAAAGGTTCTTCATGCCGGTAAGTCACGATTGAGACGGTTTGTGAGTACTTTTCATAGAGTATCTTTTTAATGGTTTGAGCGTGGTAAACAGACGAAGCAACAACTAACCCACCGGCATTAGGGGAGTGGTGGCGTATCTCCGCGAGCTTTTTGCAACCAAGGTCAAGCAAGTATTCCATTGCCTCTCGATTATGAATGACACTTTGGTACGAGGTTTTAGTTTGCTTAAGCATCTCAAGTATCGAGGAGAATGATTCAACTTTCTCATCGCTAGTTACTGACAAATGTTCATTATCAACCAATACGATTCTCGGGTTTCTACAGACATTATCAGCTATTGCCTGCTTTAATGTGTATTGGTAGTCAACCAACAACTGCCCGTCAGGGCTGTTATATTCGGCCATCACGATAGGTAAAGAGTCTGAACGCCAAGGAGTGCCTGACATCGCCAGAGTATAGGTAGCTAACTCTTGAACTTTTGTTAGGACTTGTTGGCCCCAAACATTCGCATTTTCAATCTCTGAGCCTGAGCAATGCGGTGTTTTTCAAGGTAGTTGTCATCATTTGCTTGCTTATTAAGCAGCTTCT
>NZ_JBGOOI010000118.1:0-7312 GCF_041439605.1 Vibrio sp. 1F169
GATTCAACGGTTTCAACGGATTCAACGGATTCAACGGTTTCAACGGATTCAACGGTTTCAACGGATTCAACGGATTCAACGGTTTCAACGGATTCAACGGATTCAAGCGCATCTCTTGATGGCTTGTATCTCGATCCCAAAGACATTATTGACGGTTTCCCAAAAGGCTTGAATACTCAACCAGCGCCAATCCAGTTTGATGGTAAAGCCGCTACCTCTGTGCAAAACGTCTTGAATGGTCAGCGACTAAAGCCCGATACGACAGTAAAAGAAGCGGTAACCTTAAGTAACGCGCAGATTAACACAGAAGCGAAAGCTACGTTGTCCGCATTTGAAGAGAAGCTAAAACCCTTAAAGCGCATTGATTTACATCATTCAACCTCTGAAGTGGGCACCAAACTGCACTCGGCGGCGAATATAAACCAACCGACTACTCAAGGTGATGTGATCCTAAAGAGTATGGAAGCGCAAACACCTCGCAGCTCGGCAAGAAACGTGAACGATCTGATTAGTAAGTTGGTCGAAAAGATCTATGTTTCTCTCCCAACAGCGAACGAGAAGGAGGTCCGACTGTTTCTCAATGAAGGTCAATTGAAAGGTGGTGAGATCTCCATTAAGCACGACAGTTCTGGTTACAGCGTCTTAATTAAACAAGAGCATGCCCTTTCGCTAATCAACCCAAACGCTAAACAAGAATTGGTTGAGCGCTTACAACGCTTGGGGATTGAACAACCGATTCGAATCTCAATCAGCGAGCAAATGAACCAACAACAAGATCAACAACGTTCTCGACAACAACGCAGTATTTATGATGAATGGAAGCCTGAGGACGAATGATGATACTTAATTTCCCTAAAGTCGACGCATCAAGCATCTCGCTAAGCAATCAACTATGTGCGAAACAATGCCACTTTCAAGATAGCCTGAGCAACAGCCTGTCGGTTACGCTAGGGCCAAAACCTCAATTTACTGGCTATCGTTTGGCGTTATTCATTGGAGGGCAAACGATCAAAATAGATTTTTGTGGTGCGCAATTACAGTTGTGGTTACATGACATGCTTGACTCAACGGCTTTTGAATCACTACCAAACTCATTGCAATTGGCGTTACTCAATAGCCAGATTGAACCATACACCGATGTGATTAAACGTCTTTTTGGGCAGCTTCCTGTCTTAAGCAAGTTACAACCTCTTGAACAGCAAACTCAGCAAGAGAATGTATTGATGCTCACCATCAACCGTGATGACGCATCTCTTAGCCTCTGGGTGCATGAAGGTCGAGATGTGCTACTTGGCGCGTTGCCACAAGCACCATCTTACCTAAGTCAAAATATTGCACTACCATTCTGGTTGAGTTTTGGCAAAACACGTTTGGCAGTCAGCCAATTCGAGCAACTGGAATTGGGGGATGTGGTGTTTTTCGATGATTGCCACATCGCACAACATCAAGTGCTCTTTCAGATATCCAATCAAAACCTTTGGCGATGCCAACTCGACGAAACCATACTCCACATCCTAGATAAAGAAACCAATATGAACGATATCAATAGCTCTGAAGTACTTACCGACCACAAGCAACTGCCAATTGAACTCACTTTTGATGTTGGTCAGCAAACCATAACTTTAGAACAACTTAACGCGCTACAACCTGGCTTTACCTTTGAGCTTAACCAGCCAATTTCAAACCCGGTCACTATGCGAGCAAACGGAAGAATTATTGGTGAGTGTGAACTTGTGAGCATCAATGAACGCTTAGGTGTTCGCGTTCTCGAATTGTTTGGCGGTAGTCAGGAGCCAGCATGATCCAGTTACCTGATGAACTGAACCTAATCGTCACGCTCGCCCTACTTGCTTTGGTTCCTTTCATTGCAATGATGGCGACCTCTTTCGTAAAGCTTGCTGTGGTGTTCTCTCTATTGAGAAACGCACTGGGTGTACAACAAATACCACCCAATATGGCGCTGTACGGATTGGCGATAATTTTGTCGATCTTCATTATGGCACCAGTAGGATTTGAAACCTACGACTACGTTACACAACATGAAATATCCCTAGAAGATTCCGACAGTGTTGAAGGGCTGATTGAAAGCGGACTGCAGCCATATCGAGAGTTTTTGAAAAAACACATCCGTGAAACTGAAACGGTGTTTTTTACCGATGCTGCGAGAACCTTGTGGCCACAGAAGTACTTCGACCGCTTAGAGTCAGACAGCTTATTGTTGTTACTCCCCGCCTTCACGGTCAGTGAACTAACTAGGGCATTTGAGATTGGTTTCTTGTTGTATCTGCCCTTCATCGCTGTCGACCTAATCGTGTCCAACATCCTACTGGCAATGGGGATGATGATGGTATCGCCGATGACAATTTCGCTACCATTCAAACTACTGCTTTTTGTGTTACTTGACGGTTGGACCAAGCTAACTCATGGCTTAGTACTCAGCTACGGATAGTGAGGAGAGAAATATGAATCCGGCCGAAATAATCCACTTTGCCACTCAGGCTTTAACGCTTGTTCTATTCTTGTCGCTGCCACCGATTCTGGTTGCGGCGTTTGTTGGCACCTTAGTCTCACTCATCCAAGCACTGACTCAAGTTCAAGAACAAACGTTGGGATTTGTCGTTAAACTGATTGCCGTCATAATTACCTTGTTTGTTACCGCACAGTGGTTGGGCGCCGAGCTGCATTCGTTTGCAACATTGACCTTAGATAAAATCCCGCAAATACGATGAGTTACGATGATTTGCACCACGCACTGTTCCTGTACAGCTTAACGCTTCCTAGGTTAATGGCTTGTTTTATATTCCTGCCGATCTTAAACAAGCAAATGCTGGGTGGCACCATGGTGAGAAATGGAATCTTGTGTTCTCTTGCACTTTTTATATTTCCTATAATTAATCAACAAAATTTACCTGCAGAAACGGATGGAATCTGGTTAATGGTTATCTTGGGGAAAGAGGTGTTATTGGGTCTGCTCATTGGCTTTATTGCGGCGATCCCCTTTTGGGCAATCGAGGCGGCAGGCTTTCTCGTGGATAACCAGCGAGGCGCAGCCATGGCGAGCATGTTTAACCCCACCCTCGGTTCGCAATCGACGCCAACGGCGGTATTGTTGACTCAAACTCTGATCACTTTGTTCTTCTCGGGCGGTGGCTTTGTCACTTTTCTTTATGCGCTATTTTCCAGTTACTCGTCATGGCCTGTGATAGGTTTTTTTCCAACCATAACAGAAGGGTGGGCACGCTTTTTCTACGACCAATTTGAGCAATTAATGTGGCTTGGAGTTTTGATGTCTGCGCCTATAGTACTGGCGATGTTCCTTGCCGAGTTTGGGCTTGCGCTCATCAGCCGATTCGCACCACAACTCAACGTTTTCTTCTTGGCAATGCCGATCAAAAGTGCCATCGCCAGTGTGTTATTGATTGTGTATCTGGCTCTGATGATGAACCACTTTCAAGCACTTTTCTCTGAAATCGCACTGTTCTCAGAGCAGCTAAACACTATTTGGTAATCGCTAGAGTCTGCTTATCTCTCGAACTTATTTTTGCAGCGACTTGTAGATTGTTCTTGCAAAAATAGATGCTTTGAAATGTGGTAACTCTATTCGATAAACCTATAATGCAGTGGAAAGAAACCACAAACGCCGTCCAAAGAGTTCAGCTAAAACGTTTTACTCTTTGTTGAGAGGGATTTACTTAGAACGATTCGGCGAAAAGGAATTAGCCGTCCGCCTCTCACCTGATTAAAACGCTTTATCTCGAACAAAATTCAACCAAAATAAATAAACAGGTCCTAATAATGAGCGGAGAAAAAACTGAACTCCCCACCCCAAAAAAACTCAGGGATGCCCGCCAAAAAGGGCAAGTTGCAAAAAGTCAGGAAATCATTTCATCTTCATTGATTCTGTCTTTGATTGTCGTGTTGTTTGCATTCGCCGATTACTATATGTCGCACATATCTGCCCTAATTTTACTGCCAAGCAAATTGGCATATCAGGGCTTTCAAGATGCACTACTCGACGTAGCTATCGCCATCGCCAAAGAAATGGTTTATCTGCTTGCGCCGATCCTCTTGATTGCAACCTTAGTCGCCATCATGGCTAACATGGGACAGTTCGGCTTTCTATTTAGTGGCGAGTCTGTCAAACCGGACATCAAGAAGATCAATCCAGTCGAAGGGGCAAAGCGAATTTTTTCGTTAAAGAGTATCATTGAGTTTATTAAGTCCATTCTCAAAGTTTCGTTACTTTCATGCATTATTTGGATAACGCTGAAAGGTAACTTAAACACGTTACTGCAGATACCTACCTGTGGGTTAGAGTGTGTACCGATCATCACTGGCGTATTAATCAAACAATTGATGATTATCTCTGCGGTAGGCTTTATTGTGATTGCCGCAGCCGATTTTTCTTACCAAAAGTTCGACCACACTAAACAGTTAAAGATGACCAAAGATGAAGTGAAACGTGAATACAAAGAGATGGAAGGCAGCCCTGAAATAAAAAGTCAACGTCGTCAACTGCACCAAGAAATGCAAACTTCTAACCAAAGAGATAACGTTAAACGCTCGAATGTGCTGGTTACAAACCCAACACACATTGCCATCGGTTTGTACTATAAAAAGGGCGAAACACCTCTGCCTGTGATTACCCTAAAAGAGACTGATGCGATGGCAAAGCGTATGATTGCGATTGCCAAAGAAGAAGGGGTTCCGGTGATGCAGAAAGTACCGCTCGCACGTGCGTTATATGCGGATGGGCAGTTAGACCAATACATTCCTGGCGATCTTATTGAAGCCACCGCAGAGATCCTGCGCTGGGTTGCGTCTCTGGAGCAATCTGAAGAGCAATAAGCGAGAAAACTATGTGGTTCAAGGTAAATATCGCTAGTACTCGACTCACTCAACTTGAAGATACAATTTTTAAGACATGAAAATGATCCATTTCTCCGTAAGCTATTGGTTGTGCATTACACCAGGCTCAATCGTAGAGCGAAGAAAGTAGAGGTCTCATTTAAGCCAAAAACGAGAAAAGCAATACAGCACCTAGCCATTGATGCGACTGGCCAATGGTTGATGGCGAAGGTGAATGGAAAGTCAAAAACGCAAGACAGATGGCAAGCGGAGAGTTTGTCGATATCGTATAACTCAAAGCATGAGCCGTCGTGGTAATTGTTGGAACGCCTGTTTTGAAAGCTTTTTCCACTCAATGAAAGTAGAAGCTGTCCAAGACGAGCCGATAATGATGCGAGAAGAGATGCTTCAAGCACTCTTTGAATACATCGAAGTTGTTTATAATCGAACAAGAAGGCACAGGGCTCTTGGGTATCTAAGCCCAATTAACTTTGAAAAACAATATGTCGCTTAATACCTTCTCCAGTCTAACTGGAGCAGATCATTAGGGCGAATGTCAAAGCTATAAACAAAGTCATAGGACTAGGTATGCCTGTTAGAAGCTAACTATTAGTCAAATATGGCGTCGTTGAACCTCAAGCTGATTTGATCAACAACGCCTACAAGAACAGATTCACACGATTGAACATAATGATAGTGGCTATATACCCAATCAACTTGAAGATGCAGGCTTGAGAACTTGAATTTATCATTAATTCGAGATGTCAAAGAGCCTGCGATCTCTGGAAGAGTCACAGTAAAAAATTGACCTATTGCCGCCTTGAAGTCCCGTTTGCTTTTGAAGTAAACATTGTTCCTCGACTTCTCATTCATTACTTTCCATAGCCGCTCTATTGGGTTTAGGTTTGGGCTATAAGGTGGAAGATAATGCAGTTCGATATTTAGGACAAACGCCGCATCTTTGACTAAGTCACTGCGGTGATATCCTGCACCATCTAAGATGATATGAAGCTTATGGGCTAACAGATAGCTCTCTCTTAACTTACAGAAAAAGCGAACAATACTTTCACTGTTAATGCTTTCGTAATCGTGAACAATGGTGGCACCAATATCCGACAGGTTCAGTGCACCAATAATGTTCAATCTGCTGCGATCACCCGTTGTTTCAATCACTTTATCCTGACCAGTACGTATCCAGCCATGAGATATTTTGGTTGATAAGGTTGGGTGAACAGCGTCGATAAAAACTATCGTTTCACCCTTACCACAGCTTGCCTTTAGTGATTTATAACCATCTATGAAGGCTTGTTGTTTTGCTTCATCAAACTTGTGTGGAACGCCTTTCGGCTGCTTGTAGCTAAAGCCATTGTGGTGAAGCCATTTGTTCATACCTGAAACCGTATAATCAAGTCCAAATGTCTCTTTAACATAGGCGACAATTTGATGAGTATGAGAATAGGTTTTCTCAGTCAAATGCTCGATTAGGTGCATGGTTTGAGTAGCAGAAAGTTTACTTTGGCTTCCGCCATTTTCAGGCTTAAGTTTTTCAGAAAGAACGTAGTCACTGAGGTGACGTGCAACGGTCGATTCATTAATACGAAGGGCTTGTGAAATCATAGTCTGACTCCAGTCTTCAGAAGCTAGCAAAACAGCCTTAATACGGTCGCAAACTCGACTGTCACGTTCATTGTCGTGCATTTGTCCGAGTTGTAGTTTCTGTTGAGGAGTCAGTGCAATTTTCATGGCTCGTAGCATGATCCTGATTCTAAAGAAAATCAAGCATCTTCAATGATCACGGGTATAAATACCAATCAAATTTGCTCTAATTATTCATTTTTTGAATTGATATTAAATTTAAATTGATATTAAATTTAAATTGATATTAAATCTGAATTGGGTTTCTATATATGCGATTTAACGTAATTATAAATATAATGGAGATATAAATGAAAAAAATCATTGCAGTAATACTTCTAGGAGTAACATGTTCTGTCTTAGCTAAAGAAGTGCCGGTTAATTCACCAGAAGTAGATTTGTTGCTTAGCAATAATACTATTCATGGTGTTCATTACGGGAAAAAAACAGTTCAATATTTTTCCGATTCAGGCACAACGTGGTGGATGAGTAGTGGTGATGTAAAACCCAGCGAAGGCACATGGCGCATTAAAAATAATAAATATTGTTCAAACTTTGGTAGTGGGGAAAGCTGCTACGAGGTTGTCCATGATAACTCACAAGATATCTATTACTTTTTAAAAGGCGATTTCCGAGCTCCGTTTATCCCTCGTGAGGGATACACGTTTAGCTCGGTAGACTAGTTGTTTCATTTATTTAACGTAACGGCACTTAGTGTGGCCCAAATTTAGACACAAGAACAGCTCCCTATTAGGAGCTGTTCTGCGTTACGGAGTCACGCAATTGAACATAGGAATAATGAACACCAATAATTTTTTTTAGTGAGTTT
>NZ_JBGOOI010000119.1:0-7034 GCF_041439605.1 Vibrio sp. 1F169
CGCCTTTGGTGAACTCTGAGGCGGTGAGTTCAATGATTTTTTCAAGGTGTAACGCGGTGCTGTATTGCCCTAGATGGTCAATGGCTCTGCTGATGGCGGCTTTGGTTTCACCAAGTGGTGGGGTGTTTTGCGCTTCTTTTACTTGTTGCGCCATGGTGACAAGCTCTGCGGGTTCATACCCTTGCTCTTTTACGGTGCTTTGCCACTGTTTGTTGAGGTTGTCGTTACTCTGGTGGGTTTTGCTTTTACGAGTGTCGAGGGTCGCGACATCTCGCGCGGCGCGAGAGTCAAAGCCTAAATCGAGTGTGCGTTGATCAATTTGCTGTTTGCGAGTGGACGATGCATCAAGAATAGGCTGAGGGACACCGCTGATTTCGAACTGACCGTTGCCGACGCCTCGCGTGGAATAACCGAGGGTTTCTGCCTCCTTAGCTAATTGGCTCTGGTACAAGATACCGTAGTATTTTTGGAAGTTGTAGATGCGCTCGCCTGTGCCGTTAATGACGCCCCCTTTTTGTTTTAAGCTGGTTGATAAAGCGCGTAAATCCCCTTCTTGGTCTCGAGTCATGTTAGCTGCGAGAGCGTGCGAGTGCACTTGCATGTCGTTTTCACGGCTGGTCTTGTGGCGCACGACCGCAAATATCATCGAATCCGTATTTTCGTATTCTTGAACGCCTTTCTTATGAGTGACTTTGACTTGTGCAACGTCTTTTTCAAGCTCTGTTAAGGCGAACTTCACTGCGTTGTTATGCGCTTCTATTAGGCGGGTGTCCCCGCCAATAAGCGCGAGAACACTGATGGATTTAGGCGCAGAAAACGTCAGGTCGAAGCCTGATTTGTGTTTCCCCCTTTTCCCTTTAATAGTTTCATCACCAAGACTGCCTGAGAGGACCGATTCTAAGGTGGCTTGCTCTACGGGTTTGCCAGCCAGTCCCGCTTCGATGGCCAGCTTGCCATGCCAGAAGGTGTTTTCTTCTTGGTCTTTTTCTTTGAGGTAATAGTTATCACCGGCATCTTTTTCTAAAGAGACGTCAGGTAGGTCTTTGGGGGTTTCTTCGCTTAGGTAGTACTTTGCAGCGCCAGAAGCGGATTTAAGAGGGCTGATAGAAAGCATGACGGTGTTCCCTTGTGTAATGCCAATCACCAATGATGGCGATGAATTGAGTGGTGGGTGCTGTTACTGCGGTTACAAAATGATCCCAACACAAGCAAATGAATTGCTAGCGGTTAACGTTCTTTCTTCGTGAATGGTGACGCCATTTTCATCAAGGTGAATGGACGTAATGCCCGCTTTAAATCGGTCTAACGCTATTATTTCTTCCTTGGTTAAATGCTTGCCATGAGTCAGGCATTCTAGACGGTTAAAGCTATATTCATCGGCGGCCATTGCTGGTTTCGAAGAATCAGAATGCTTCATGCACTCATTGCCATACAGCCAATCTTGAGCACACTCTATATTTGGCTCTAACTGGTAAGTCATATGATGGGTGACGCTTGAAAAAGAATGGGACCGGCTTGTCCATTTGTAGCTCACTTGAAAGCAATCAACCTCATCGGGAATGACGGCATACCAACCTCGACTTTTGGGGGAGGTATCTAAATAAACAGACACGTAGCGTTTGTTTGGCCAAAAGCGCTTTGTTTTTGGATTGCCGTTTGGTTTAGCCCAGTCGGGTCCTATAAATTCAAAATGAATGTCTGTTACCTTGTTGCTGGTAAGCTCAGGTGTCAGAAATATTCTGGGCGTAAATTGCAGGTATCGTTCTTTGGGATACAGAGGTAAGTTGATGTTGAGTTGGTGTTTAAGAGCGGAGCGGATCTCAGAGTGCGCTTGAGTGTAGCATTCTGACCATTCAAGATTTTTTGCCGCCTCAATGGGGGACATTCCACGTGAATATAAATAGATATAGGGTGTCCAATCTATTTTGATGTATCGGTATGGGATTTTTTTGATATGAGCTACAAACGCCTTAAACCATCCTTTCCATTCAGAGTCATATTCGTTGGTCATTTTTCCATTTAAATAATTGAAACCTTTTTGTGTAAAAGATACGCATGTTTGCGTGTCGTTGAATTCTAGATACCCCTCTGAAACCAGTTGTCCTAAGATGTCCCTTACTAACATGCCAGAGCGCGGGTAAACATCTAATGAGCGCTTTTTTACTTGTGGCTTACTCAAGTTAATTCGCTTTTCTTTCACGTGCTCTAAATAGTGATTATTTATAGGGGCCACTTGGTGATTTTTGGTGGTAGGCCAGAGCCAATCTAAAAGGTCGGAAGCATAAACAGTATTGGGACCTAGTTCTAATGTATAGGACGTCGGGGCTTTGGGTAAGGGTGGAAGATCACCTTCCTTGCCGTTCATGGCGTTTCGCTCTTCGGGAGTTAAGTTCCTTAGAATGACACAGGCAAATCCTTCAATGTTGTCGATGTGCTCTCCTAGACTTACCCTCACGCTCTGAATAAAAGGGATAATGGACACTTGGTTAAATACAATGTTATGGGCTGAGACGTGGTGCGTTACTGTCTGCGCTTTTAAGTCGTCCCAGTCGCTATAACCTATCGCTTGAGCACAAATCGATAACCATGTGTTTTTTTTAATTGGGCTGTTTGAAATAATTTCAGCATCGGTAAGTTGATTGAGAATAGTGTGTAATTGTTTTTTTAATATCGGTAAATGGTCAGAATTCAAGATGGTCTTACTTGACATGGTAATTCCTTGATAAATTAACGTAAAAAAGCCTTGCAATGGCAAGGCTTGGGACGGGGGTTGAGTGATTAATCGTGATGATAAGGCTCTAGGGTGTAACCTCTATGTTGCGTAAGCTGGATTAGTGAGTACAAGGGGTCACCAGTCGTTGCCGTCGAGCATATCGAGAACAAAGAGTGATTCGGGTTGTTTTTCAGGGGACATATCATGGTGGGTGTTTTAGTTTTTTAATCGCGCACTGTGTTGACGTTTGTGTCGGAATCTTGGTTTCATTGGTGCTCTCCATTGAGGGAAACAACGTGAGGCAAGAGTGGGTGAGGCTCTCCAAGTAGTACTAGCGTTGGAAATTTAAGTTATTAAAATGCAGTGTTTTTGATCGTTCCATTCTGCAAATTTTCCCTATTAGTCTTGTTATCATATCCGCCAAAGTTGTCAATTAGCGTGATGGTGAATAACCTCAAATCCATATCATCAAGAATGCTTAGATTGCAGGGTACCCACCTAACAAGGCAAAGCAAAAGCGCTGCTTATGGTCGCGATATTACTTTGCTTGTACAGCAGGAGGGGCAACAATAGAAACTCTTAAAGCATATGTAGAAAGCCAATAACACCTAACACCAGATTAAGCCGCTATCGCGACTGACGCCTTATATCCCCGCCCGATCGAGCGAGGATATAAGGCGAAATTGCTAACCTTATTGGGATCCCTTAAATTTCAATTTAAAGTCCTTCTTGACCCTAAAAAATTATTCACGAATACGTATAGATAAGGTTCTGTTATCATCATAATCAGATGATAAACCAAGAGAATCATTGCTCCTATAACCAGTACATTCCAAATTTTGTTGATTATCGGTAAGGCAATAAGAAAACTCATAGCCGGGTAGGAGCAGCTTTATTGAAGAGATCCCTCCCCTAAAAATATCAGGGAAGTTCTCATTCGTCCCTGTCAGCAAAGGATATTGAGGTCCATGTAACTGAAGGTCCATGTAAGCGAGGCCTATAACATTATTCAAATCACGCTTTTCAATAACAAAAGAGCGATAAGAGTCATTTCTTAAATCACCAAAATAATTACTATCAGCATAGTAGATATCACATGTGCCCTCTAGGTTAGATTGAAGGCAAGCTTTCACTTGATATTGTTTATCGTGCAACCTAAGAGAAGAACTAGTAATACCTACATCCCCTAGCTCTGAAGCATTGTAAACATGGTTAAGCTGGAGCATTTCAAACAATGGAGGCTGTTGGTCTCGATGAGCAAAGAGTGTCGCTAAAGTTAATTGCGGTTGGTCAATTATCTTAACCCCACGTGTGACGTCATTGTCAGAGGCAGCTACGAGTTTTACCGTACCAGTATAGGGAAATTGACAACTGTCTTCCGTCCTTGTATTACAAAGGAGTACTTTTTTCCCTGGAGGCACAACCAAAGATGAAATTGATCGATAGAATGCCCTGTCGTAAATGTCAGTTGTATCGTAGAATGCGTTAGTTCGATCAAGAGTCAACTTTTGGCCTTGAAAGTACTGATCAGTATAGAAAACAACATTTTCTGGGTATAGTTCAAGCGGACCAACCTCAAGATGGACAATAGAATCGTTCATTTCTTCGCCCACAAAATCAAGATCCAGCCCCCATACAGTCAAACAATTTGAATAATCAGTACTTTTACATAAGCGAACGTAACTTTTTGGCCCTACCTTAATCGACGAAATCTCTCCTATAGCATTTATCTCTTCAGCAGAAGACCTTCCGTAATTAAGATGGGTCAAGGATCCTTGAAAATTAATATCCTGATAGGCAAGAACAGGAAAACGTTCTAGCTGGGCATCTGTACTCCGCTTCTTAGTATATTGAGAAACACCATTCCAATTATACTCCTCTGATTCTTTACGCTCATCGTTACCCAACATTCCTTCCCAATATTGCTTGGCGACTTGTTCCGCATTGTTTCGGGCACCTACTTCTATAGTATACTTAGTTGTCTGATCTAACTGCCCCCAATAAGAAGCATTGGGAAACATAAGATATTGCTTATTTGAATTGAACTTAGCAGGATTTCTGATCTCGTTTAAAGCTTCTGCACCATATTCACTAATGAGATAATAATCGACTTCATTACTATGAGGAGATGCTTTCATTCTTGGTTCTATAAAGCCATTTGGAGTAATATCGGCGTCTGATATCCAACCACTATAGCCCTCTGAACCAATATATTTTATAAATTCTATATTTTTTTCTTGTTGTAATGTAGTAATCCTACTGTCACTTAGCGCTGAATCAATTTGATTAATACAGGTTTCTCGCTGTTGCTCCCCAGAAAAACTTTCAACATTTAAAAACCATCCTTCAAAATTCAGTCCGTCAGCCAATTCAATGAGCTTTGTCATCAAACTGACTGTCCCTAAATCTCGACAATCTTGAAAATTTCCTCCATGGGAGAGACTAGGCAAAAAGACGCTGCCATAAATCTTGACTCCTTTCACATGAGCTTCTTCAATCCATTGAGGGTCAGGGGCTAAAATTGTGCCTTCTTGAGAGCTTCCTCCCCAAAAGACCATTCCTTCAAGATAATCCCAATAATCAAATCGAACACGGTCAGGGCTAGTGATAGCGTCAGGAATTCTTTCTAATGTAGCCCTAGGACGGACTAGGGCGGTATAACGATGATTTAGCTTGTTTAAGGCAGTATCTGGATCTAGACGATCTTCTATTCTAGCCCAATGATAAACCCAAGGTTGAATAACCCCATCAACGAGAATACCAGTCTGTCTTTCTTTCGTATTTTTACTCAAGTAATCTTCATCACTCAAGATGTCATTTACAGTTAGATCCTTCAAGGAAGGAACTGACGAGGTTGCATTATTTGGCTTATTGATAAACCAAGTGTAGGTTTTTTTCCCTTGGGCATAGGTTTGTGAACTAAAAATTAACCCTCCGATAAAAAAGATGAAAACACTCTTTATCCAAGTTCCCCATTGACGTCGTTCTCTTTGCTTTTCCATATAAAGACCTCTCTATAATTTACCCTGTACTCTGACTGAGGTTAGATTTAAGGTGGTTTATGATTTATAGAAAATATAATTACCCCTATTTAGACGCCTTAAAAATAATCTTATATATTAAATTATTCATTATTTATATAAATTGCTCTTCTATCATCTCATGGTAATATTTAGCTAGTTTCCCTTTCATCATTCAGATATATCGTCCATCCCGATATCTTGAGATATCGCCGACTCTTCGAGATCTTGTTGAGCGCGCTTTTGATAGTGACCGTCTGATTTGAGATTTTCTGCATCATCATTGACAAGATTTTTGACTGTTTTGCTTTGCGTGGCTTCTTTGATTTGGGCTGTCTCGAGCTTCATCTCTTCTGCAGTGTCAAATTGCTCTGATTGGCGGGTTGAGAGAGCATTACGCTCTTCTTCACTAAGGAAAAGCCCTGGAGCAACACACTCACAGTAAACGGCTTCTTGGTATGCTTTAATCATCGCTGGAGATAGGGTGTGTTCACGTTTGATAAAGGCTGGTGTCACATCTCGCATCTTATCAAAGTGCAACTCTAATTGAGTGATAAAGCTGCTTCCTGGTACGCGAAGGTAACATTGTAAATCATCCATGGCTTGGATTTCACTGCTAGAGACAACAGGGCGGGTGACGGTTTGGTGACCAATCGATACCCCATCACGCAACGCATTTGCACCGTAAGAAATGTTCTCTCTTGAGACGTCCACCTCTTGCTCACCCAAATCTTTGGATGAGATTTGCGCCATCTGCGCTGAGGGGGCGCGAAAGTAAAAGCGAGAGTTGAGTAAATCAAAAATAACGTCCGCGGTATTTTTTCCGTAGGTTTTCACGAGCTGCGCATAAGACTGGAGACCAATCACATAACAGCCCCCAAACTTACGCACTTCTGAAATGATGTTATCCAGCTCAGGCAGTTTATGCAGACTAGGCATCTCATCCATAATCACCCAGATACGGCGGTCTTCATCGGCTTTGAGTCCCAAAATAGCGTTAGAGGCAATGGCAAGCCAAGTTGAAATTAAAGGACGCAGTGAAGCGTGTTGCTGCGCGTTACTCGATAAGAACAAAAAGCCTTTTTGTTTATCATCTTGTACCCAATCGGTGATGGAAAACGGTTTGCGTTTGGGCTCTCCTTTCGCGTCTTTATCATCCAAGCCATCTAAAAAGCGTAGGCTCTTAATGTAGGTGGCGAGCACCGACTTAATGGAGATGGCCGTCTTTTTGATGTCTTTAGAGACCAGGGAAGCAGACTCTGTGCCTTGCAGGAAATTACCCAGGGTTTCAAGTTCAGACG
>NZ_JBGOOI010000120.1:0-6892 GCF_041439605.1 Vibrio sp. 1F169
CCTACGACAGCTCACAAACCACCAGTCGCGGCAACATCAGCGCCAACACGCAAAGCATGCTGCAAGAGAGTGTGGCGAATGCCCGCAGCCAAACGCAGCAAAACCTTGCTCAAACTAGCACCCAACTGGCTCAAACCCTCCAAGGAGGCGCGGCACTGAGCGACCGCTGGCATGATAGTGTGGGTAAAAACCTGGCTTACGGTGAAGGCAGCACCAGTGGCTTTAATACTCAAGTCAGCCAAGGTATGAATGACATGCAAACGGCGGTTGACAGCGTGATTCAACAAACGGGTTGGACGATAGACCAATCAAAAGCTTACCTGCAAAGTGTCTATGGCGGCTTCGAGGGTGGCCTAGGAACAGGCAAAGGGGCATCGCCATTCAATTTGGGCGCCAGTGGCGGCGTGAAATGGTCTGATGATGAGCGTACGGCTTACAGCAATATGAATGCCGAGCAAAAGCAGCAGCTTGAGCAAGCCACGCAGCAATACACCGAAGGGGCCAATGCCGTGACCAGTGCCGGCACGCAGGTGGACAATAAAGACACCCGAACTTCGGTTGAGCAGTTTGCGCATGATTTTGCAATTAATGCCAGCAACACCAAGTCTCTTGGTGTAAGTGCCATGCAAAGCCAATCGGACTTGAACGCCCTCTCGAATACTCAAACGCGCCTCGACTCTGGCAGTGCCAGCTTTACGGCCAACGCGATTCAAGGCTTCCAGAATTACTTGGAAAAAGACATAGGATTAAACCAACCAGACGTCCAACGCCTAATGACCGCTTACCAACCGGAAGATATTGCCGAGGCGAAAGAGCAATGGCAAGACTACACACGCACTGAAGAGTTCACCACCATGGCGGGACTCGATGGTGACACGGCGAAGATTGTGGCAACAATGGAGAAAGCGCATGAAACCACCACCCCAACCCAACAACCAGAACTGACACCCGAGCAAAACAACACGATGGAGAAAGGATGGGCTAGTACCGTCGATACCGTGGCTGCTGCCCGCACGGCTATGCTGCACAACAATGAAACGGGCGGACTCTTTAATCAAGCGCGCTTTGATGGGGTAACCGATGAGGTAAAACTTCAGCAAGAGGAGGCGCAGAAACCCATCCTCAAACCTGAGCCGATGATTGAAATGACCGTCAATTCGCAGGTAGAAAAGGAGATCACTAGACCCGAAAGGACGGAATACGTCACCTCCGACCAAGCCTATCCTGCGGTGCCAAGATACACACAAAATTCGAAAGAATAATACTTAACTAGGTGCATAAAAAAGAACTTTATGCACCGCCTAAATACTGGTATTATGATCAGGTATCTAAAGGGAGAATGACCATGAAAACAGTCTTACCATTACTGCTGCTTACCTGTGCGAGCGTGCAAGCTCAACCCCACTCTCCTGAGCTCACTCAACTGCTGAGTGAGATACACGAGCAGTACGAAAACCCCAAATTATCTAGCGCCCCTAGAGCAATGGCAGACATCACCAAACTGCCCTACTTCTTGCAGCACATTGACGAGACGGACACCGTGGAGTCCATACGCTTAAACGCTTACTTGCAAGGTTTGCATACTGCGTATTTTGACAATGCCTATAATCAAAAACAGCTAGGCGGAGGAAGCTGGTTCTGTATGCGCGATACAATGGCACTCGATCCAAGGCGCCACCCTGAGTTCCTTGAAGATATGATCTGGATGGTACTTGAGAAAACCGCCAAAAACGATCCGCAGAAGTTCAGACGAGCAAACTATGCAGGGTCCTTCGGCGTTGATATTTCAATGATTATTAACTACGGCTTACAAACCGAATACCCTTGCTACAGCCCTATCCCTAAATCGTTACAATTTAACGGCTGGAAATATTAATCTCGGCACAGGATATCCATCGAGAGTGAATGTAATTTCAGGTATAAGGCCAGTACGAGAGAGTAGGAACGGGTTAAATGTCTTTATTCTAAACTAGGTATTCATTGGCCGCTGCTTGGGCACAAAAACGTTCCTTTAACCCTATGCAGCCCAATAAAGTATCCTCTTAAAATGGTAGCGATCGTATTGGTACGCTGCTATTTGTTCTAATGAATCATTAGAGTAGTAGCTCTAGCTCATTTCTGCCCCAAAGTTGCTTAGACCTTTATTCATTCGCATCCTGTTCATGAGCTTTTGCCCTACTAAAAGTTATCTATTCTACTAATGCTGTTCGTTGTGAATCCCCGTGTTGTATTACGGGGCACTATCTACGAAACTTTCAACCTTCCCTAACTATTCGCCAGTGTTTGAGCGATAGCAAGCCATAATCATCAATGATGCATATCATTTAATTGATAATCAAAAGAGAGCATAATAAAAAACTATACCGCCAATTATTGGCTAGATAGCGTTATGTGAAGAGGATGATAGGTTTGGGTGATAATAAATTGAGAAACAATCCATGTTGGTGTGGCTCAGGAAAGAAATATAAAAAGTGTCATCAAATTCGAGAAGATCAAGAAGCAATTAGTCGTAGAGAATTAGAAGCTTACAGCAAAAGTGTAAGGAATAAAAAAGTATGTAGCGTGAGCAACCTTTTTCCAGATGAATGTACCAGCAAGATTATTAATGCTCATACAATTTCAAAAAGTGGTTCGCTTCTTGAAATTGCTGAAAGTGGGCATGTTATGGGTGCAAAACCGAGTTTATCTGGCTTAATTAAACACGAAGGAAAGCTAGTTCTAGAAAAAGTTGGTGTAAAAAAAGCATCGACATTTACAGGCTTCTGCTCAGTTCATGATAAGGATCTATTTATACCTCTTGAGGATGAACCAATTACACTGACACAACAACAATTATTTTTGTTAGCTTATCGCGGATTTTGTAGAGAGTATTTCAATAAGGAGTCAAACAAAAAAACCGTTGATATGATGAAAGAGGCTGACCGTGGCAAGGGAATTGAAACACAAATTCACATGCAAAAACACGCAAGTTTGTTTGATTCCGGTGTTGATTTAGCACTTCGGGATTTACGATATCTCAAATCTAAGCTTGATCCCGTGCTTACTGGTGATAACTTCTCCGCAATTAATCATTGCGTTATCGAATTTAAAAGCGTACCTAAACTTTTGGTAAGTTCCATGATTGCGCCAGAGATGGATTTTCATGGGAATAGATTACAGACTCTCGGTATTCAAGATCAAGTTTTTGAATACATATTTTTTAATTGCATTGCATATGACGGAAAAGGAGCATTTATTTTCTCTTGGTTACCAGAGCACAATAATTATTGTAATAAATTCATTGATTCGCTACTCGCATTGGATGAAAATCATATTTCGAACGCCCTTGTTCGATTCTGTTACTCATTCAGTGAAAACACTTGGTCTACACCGTCTTGGTGGGATTCGCAAAGTAAAGAGGCTCAAAATTCTATAGAGGCTAGGCTGTTACAAGGAACTCCTGTTGCTTTGCATCCTTTAGATTGTTTGATAGATGATGGTCATGAATTTAATGCTTTTGATATACATCGAATCTTAAGGATATAGCAAAGAGTTTAAAAACGATTCCCGATCATTAGTCGTTTAATAAGGTCACGTATACAAAATCTTCAATAAATTATTCAAGAACGCTCCCCCGCTCTACCAATGCAAATTAAGGCCGATATACGGCCTTTTTTACATTACTTTTCTCAATGCCCTCTCATACTTTAGCGACTTTGACGTGATTTTTATATCGGTCAAACACCCAATCTCAATAAGAGCAATACCAATAAGGATCTCTTGTGGACTAACGGGTCTACCATAAGGCCGCACTGTACGAAGACGACTAATTGGCAAATTTGCCTTATAAAAAGTTATTCATTAATCGCTAATATTAGAATTCCTGAAACACATTTATGTCCAAAAACATCACAACCTGAATTTTCACGCGTGGCATTTTCTAGCTCGAAAATGCCCCATTATTTGGTAGACCTTTCACTCATTCATATCCTGTTCACGGACTTTTTCCATATTAAAAGTTATGCGACACAGAAAATATCCCCAATGATTTCCCTCACTAGTCCATTGGGTTAGATTGAAGCTTAAAAAAGAAAGAGCTTATTGCCGATTCATTTAATGCTGGTGTAAACTTGGAAGACATTGGAGAGAGTTGGTGTAAATCATTGGATAGAATGACATTTTTCACTAGGTTAGAGCGCCAGATTCTTTCTGGTAAAAAAACTGCAACGATTAGAGATAAATCTGAAAGCCATTATTACCCTGGACAGGTTGTTGAAGCATTTACTCTCGAAGATGAGCGGAAAATCTGCAGACTAGAAATAGTTGATGTTGAGAATGTTGAGTTTGAAAATCTCTGTAGAAAACATGCCAAAGCGGAGAATTTACCATTTGTTTTTATGCTCAAATGGCTATTACGAAAGATATACCCAACGGAATCTAGTTTGTATTTTGTCAGCTTTAAAGTTGTTGGGTAACTCATGGCACCTTAGTATAAACATTCATCCGCGGCAATCTGTAACTAAGAAATGCCCCATTGCGTACTTAGAACACATGAAGACATCATGAGAATGATTTTGGCGACAGCTTGTTGCCAAATTGTCCAACACCTATTTTTGCAAGAGGCTATTGCAAAATTGCGGTATAGGTTGCTTCGTAAATTATTTATGCCCCATTGTTGGATAGACCTTTTACTCATTCACATCCTGTTCATGGGGTTTTGCCCTACTAGAAGTTATCCATTCTTCTAATGCTGTTCGTCGTGAATCCCCGTGTTGTATCACGGGGGTAAATTCGACCTATCCATCAGCACTCACAAAACCCTGCTCTAGTTGCAAGCTTGCGCGCTAGTTCTTTATTTTCATTCTTACGGTAAGTAATTGTTAACAAATAAAAGAGACTAGTATAATTACGCTCATAGTGAGTTTCGTCTAATAGCGATATGTTGATATAAGGGTAAATTAATTGAAACGAGTTAAAGTAGGACAAAGTCTAGATAGTGAAATGGAACTGTGGAGATACATGTCAATCGAGAAGTTCATTGATTTACTCAATAACAAACGGCTTTTCATGACACCATTGAGCTACTATCAAAAAACAGACCCATTTGAGGGCTTTGTACCAAAAATTATTTTTGAGTTGACGACTGATATTGCTTTTGATCAACTTAAAGAGCTTGAACAAAGAAACTTGCAAGCCGAAAAGGTATTTAGAGAACAAGTCGATTCTGGCCTCATAAAGCCAACTGAACAGCAGCTTCTTGCAATATCTACGATTAAGCCACGATTGGAACAAGAGAAAGCTAATATCATTCCAAGGCATAACAAAATCTCAAAATCGACGTGTGTTCATTGTTGGTATCACAGTAATAGTGAGTCTGAAGCTATGTGGAAATTGTATTCAGACAGTGGGAAAGGAATTGCGATCAAAACTACTGTAGCTTCGTTAGAATCAGCCATTAATCTTTGTGAGCCTACAGTTCCATTATTGATGGGACGTGTAAAGTACCTAGATTTTTTGTGCGATAAGTTAACGCCACAGGACTGCCTAACAGATGGGGTCACATCTCCTTTACTTAAAAGAAAAGAGTATGCACATGAAAATGAAGTACGTTTGTACTCAGTGCCTCAAGGTATGAATGCAAAGGAATGGGCAGCCTATAAGCCAAGTCCTATACTGGTTGATATTGACGTATCAACACTAATTGAAGCGATTTACATATCACCTTATATTGGCGAACCATTCACTTCTAGTGTTTATACGCTTTGTGAGCTATTTGACATACCAAAAAACAAAGTTATCAATTCAAAGTTACTTGATAATTATGAAGAAGTGTTACTTGGCTATAGAAAGTAAATGTATAAAGCTTGTCCAGCTTTACGTTAGCAAAAAAGCCGAACTCAATGAGTCCGGCTTATTTCTCCTGATATGACCAAAAAGGAGGACTGGGTATCTAAACAGGACGTGTCTTCACTCCAGTCAAAATCACCTTATCAACAAAGATCACTTCATGCGAACCAGGATAACTAAGTTTTGAATTGGCCTTGAGAAAACCATGCTTTTCTAATCCTATCTCTTAATATTCGCTATCGCTCTAGCAAGCCCAAGTAAGTGGGTTGAAGTCTTAATCTCTAACTCTGACTGAATTCCCAAAAGTGCAATTCCTGCCAATATTTGTTGAGGCCTCACCACTTGGCCAGTCGGCAGCTCCATTCTGTCGTATAACATTTTGAACTGTATCCAGTCTTCGCTAATGCTTAGTTCTCGACCTTTTGCCATTCTCATAAGCCGTTTGCACTCGGGCGGGATTGGATTTCCCTCATCCCAACCTGTGACAGTTCTCACAGATTTAAAACACAGTTCAGCAACCTCTTCCTTTGTCATTTGGCACTCTAACTCTCGAAAAATGTAATTCTTACTCATTTCGCGATACTTCAATGATAAAACCTCTAAATACAAGAGGTTGCAATACATATATAAGATATGCACCATTAAACATAATCAGACAAAGTGCGCACTGTACAAAGGCGTATTAATTGGCAAATTTGCCTTATAAAAAGTTATTCATGAATCACTAATATTAGAATTCCTGAAACTCATTTTTGCCCCAAAGTGTGTCACGACCGATGATTGACTAATTAATGGTGAGTTGATTTTGTAATACATATGCTAACTAACAACCCTAGAGTGCAGGTGTTTTTTTCGTAACCCATCACTCGTGTGCGTACAAAAATCACATAACCACCATATATGGCTTGAGTTGCTTAAAAAGGTTGAGCAAGATGGACAGAAGCAAATGACTATATCCCGACTGAAAAGCGTTATGCATAGGGGCAATTAATGACGAAAGCGAAACAAGCGTTAAGCATAAAAGGTGATACGTTTAACCCATTTCCAGAGCCATTTAAATCTCGCC
>NZ_JBGOOI010000121.1:0-6695 GCF_041439605.1 Vibrio sp. 1F169
AAAAGAGACATTTTAACTTTGCTAAAAAGTGACATTACAACTTTGCGCCTACACTGTCGGTGTCGATTATTCCTATTATGGTAAATGTGTGAGTTTGCTATCAGAAACAGCCTCAGACCGCCTCAAACGCTCTTAGCGAAGATTTGAGACACTTGAACAAGGCGGTACTTCCATAACGCTTTGTAAGTTTTTGACGTTTTAAGAGCGGTTTGTAGAGCAAAAATCATCGAGTTTCTTTGAACTAAGAACTGCACTCTGATACCCATTTTTCGTTCTTTATGAGTTTGGGTTTCAGATTAGTTCTATTAGGTCAAAAACTGATCGACTGTGATTGTGGACTTTTTAGCGAAACCAATAATGGGGCAAAAATGAGTTAGCATAGTCTAAAACTGACTCAATTCTTTTTCAGTTCTAACCATATATCTAGTGCAACATCATCAATTTCAGAACCAGTTATAGCAATAGGAACATTGCTGCAATTGTTCACCAGCATTAGTAGAACCATCACGGGAACGATATCTCCACTACAGCAGCAGAGAATGAGAGCAATCGTTCCACTCACTGCTACCACTAGTTCTGAAATAGAAAGCCAGACCCCTTTCAGAATCTGGCTCTGTAAGTGTTACGCGATACTACGCTGCTAGTTTTTCAGTATGTTCTCGGTTGTACTCTTCTAGCATGGAAACTGCTTCTTCAACCTCGATAGGATGGAAAATCAATGTCATATCGGCCATTGGGTATTTACGCACTAACCATGATAGGAGTGGCAACATACGTGGCGTTACAGGCAGTTTAGATTCCAGTAGCTTACGTCCCTTCGAGTTCGCTAAATCTTGTTTAGTGATACCTTCAATACCGTCAGCTTCAAACGTAGCGACCATCTTATCGTAATGACCTCGTGGAGCGCGTTTTGGATCCTCTGGTAGCCCCCATTTACCTTGAGTGATAGATCGTAACATCTGTACCTTGAAAATGCCCTCTGAGCCATCTTCTAGGTATTTAACACCAGTTCCCTTGAGATAACTACGAACCTTGTAGAAGTCCATCCAATTGTCCCAATCTTCCATTGTCTTAAGGCAGTTGTTTACACGCCACTCGTCGAAGTAAGTACGAGCATCTAAACCCTCATCAACGGTATTCCATGGAACCGTATCGAACGATAAATGCTCTATCATTTCACCGCTTTTAGGGTGACGAACTTCCACCATACGAGGATTGACAGGACGACGCTTGAAGTCATATTCGAGGTTAAGTGTCTGTTCAGTGTGGATAGAAATAAGGTCGAGTTCTTTTAGCCATTGGTCACGTGCTGATACTAAGTGTTTACGCGCAACTTTCTGACCGGGATAACGATCTAAGAACAGCTCAACCATCCACTCATTTTCATCAACGCCTTTCGGTGCTTTTACCCCTGCTTTAGCACATACCGGTTTTGTATCACCTAATTCAGCAGTCAATTGCCCACGAGTCTTCATAGAGATAATCTGTTTAGCATGGTGCTTTAGTTGCATCATGTCTTCGCCACTAACTTCAGTGCAGATTTGCTGGAACCGGCGTGCTAATGGACCATCTAAACATTGCTCTAGTTGCTCTTGTGTGGCATTACAAAGCCAGCCGTCTGTTGTGGCTGAGATTATCTTAATGTCATCGCCGTAACGCTCGCAAAGCTTGCCGATAACCTCAAGCATGGTAGCGCGAACATAAGACGTACAATAAGCCCCGTAGTGCGCGTTAGTCACTGGTGAATATGGGATGTTCTTACTCAATCCTGTAGCAAGATCGAACCCTTTAGTGTGGCTGGAGGTTCCCTGGAGTGTTTTGCCATAAAGTGAGTTGCCTACCAACTTCCATAGCCCGCTGTACAGCTCATTCCCTTCTTTTTTGTACTTGGAACGTTGCTTACGAATGATAGTAGTGAAGTCCTTATACATAGATGTAGAACCTTCAACCCAAGGGATTACCATTCCATGCAAGATCTCAATTTCACACCCAATATCATGTGCCAGTTGAAGCTCTGGCGACGTTACATAAGTTTCCCCTTCCATCGGATAATAAATGCCACGAAGATCGGTTCGACAAGGCATGACAGGAAATAGGATACCGTCTGGGTGTTTAAAGCGAACATACGCAAAGCCCATGGTATCACCTAGATAGTCTTCAATATTCTTAGATTCGAAGGTATTAGGGTAATCGGCTTTTTTGGAATTTACTAAGCTGGTCGTGTACGCACCACTCAAATCATAATCAAAATAGTCACCTTTTTCAGATACCCCAAAGTAAGCTCCGAAATTACAACCACCAAACAAGGCTGAAACGGCAAGGTTATCGGTGTACTCTCGACTAACCGTTTTCGATATATCGTATGTGTTGCGAATAGCATTACTTTTTGCATGATAATACTGCTTTTTACGAGTCTCATATCCTAAAAAGTCATGCATTGCGGCTGTACTACCACACGTATGTCGGAACAACGACACACCAAGATT
Source organism: Vibrio sp. 1F169 (assembly GCF_041439605.1). Taxonomy (NCBI): domain Bacteria; kingdom Pseudomonadati; phylum Pseudomonadota; class Gammaproteobacteria; order Vibrionales; family Vibrionaceae; genus Vibrio; species Vibrio sp. 1F169. Next base: position 2,487 of record NZ_JBGOOI010000121.1, read on the forward strand.
GCCTAATGTCGAAGGCAAGCTATTCAGCTCCAGACCAATATCTTCACGAAGGTCAACCAATGCGAACTTCTGCATCCGTAAACCATATTCCAAGGCAATATCCGCATCGCGAACCGCATACCGATTAAACAGACTAGTATCCTTACAATACAGGTCATCCATTCGCTCTATCATGTTGTCTGGTAGCGTCATTTTGGGGAAACCGCACTGCAATCCTAGCTCCTCAAGTGATGCCTTGCTACTCAACAAAGTTGTATCGATGAAGCGAAGCTTAGTTTCAAAAGCGTTGTTCGATGAAGAGTTGAACTTGGTGTTTTCTATTTTGTATTTACTGCGCCCGATGGAGTCCAGAGCGATACCGTAAGCACCGCGACCAGAGGTTACTGTACCTTGAACGACTGTTAGCGAGTTTTTATGGTTCTTGTTATTTTTACCGATGTTCCAAAACTCCTCGAAAGAAGCAATATCGGCACGAAGAAAATGAGCATAGATAAAAGTCTGCTCAGGCCATTCTTCGATGAAACCACGTGCTTTAGCTTTTATCAGTAATTCTTGGATGAATTTGTCAAAGCCGATCTTGTAACCTTTCTTGGTAAGCTGCTTACGCTTATCCATTTCATCTTCTTTCGACAGACCTTGATCACGACACTGCTTAATCAGTTTCGCCATGTCGGTATGTTTCACGCCGCTAAACGACTTATCACCAATGCGAACACTGTAGGAGTAGCAAAGAATATCGTTCTTACCCGTCTCATGGTTAAAGACCCACTCAGAGTCTATCGATATATGGATAGCTTTACCCTTACCACGCATTGCCGCCCATGGAGCAGATTTAATCCCCTCTAAGTATCGATTAATACGTTTATCTATTTCCTTTTTAGCTTCCTCACGTCCTCGCAGCTCAGCTTCGAACTTGCTAACTTGATCATCCAAAAGCAATGATTTGGTATCGAAGAATGTGGACTGCAGGAAGTCTTCTAATTCGTGCTCGGTTTCGCGCATCAATTGATAGGTTGTTTTTGGGGTAGTTTCTAACGTTTTCATCTTTATTTATCCATTCGTTAAAATAAAAAGACGAAGTACATCCATGACCGGACATACTTCGTCGGTTATCAGATATAGAAAGATTGGTAATAAAGAGGCGCTCGGAGATGAGACTAGTTTAGAAAAGGCTGGTATAGAATGGTGCGCACGAAGGCAGTGGTTTGCTAGACCGTATTACAGCGATATTATTCTTACTAAAACTTCGCTGTACGAGCCCATGACTTAACAAACTTGATTAGTTGCAAATAGCCAATGCTATCGACACCTTTCTTTTCAACGTTATTATTCATACAGGTACGCACATACTTCATTAAATAAGCAGATTGTTGCATTGTTCCATGTTCATCTTCGCAACTCTCGATACAGTGAGCGAGTAGTCCTCCCATTGTTCTGCGGTTACCCTGCGGACAATCTTGACCACATTTTTTGATCATTTCGATTAAGTCTTTCAGTTTCAGAGTGTTCATATCATTTACCTTCGTACGATTAGTGAGTGAATAGGATTTTAGTTAGATCAGGTTGTACAAACTTACCAGCTTCATAAGAAACCAGCGCATCATGTAACGCGTCAGCGACCTTCTCACGGGCTTCTAATTGGGAGATAGGCAGGAAGCTCAATATCGCATCACCCTCACCACGAATCAGAATGCCGTTATGATCTCGACCATTACAAGTCTCGACCGCCTCGATAGTAGAACAACGAACGTGATTACCTTTGCCTAGGTTGATAAAGCTATCTGAGTTGATCACCTCATCAGTACAAGCATCAGCATCGGCAACAGTTCTACCCTCTTTATCTGAAAGCTTTGCGTAGGAAACTTGTCGTCCTTTACCTTCGAGAAAAATAATTAAGTCTTCTAATCGAATAATTGAGGCAATTAATTTCATAGCTAGTGTGTTGCCATCTAGTGTCTGGATGAAACCTTTTTTCTGTGTCTTACGAGCCATTTTGTAGTCCTCTCGGGTGTTTAAAGAACGTTTAGCATACCCTTCAAAAATATATAATCAACACCACAAAAAGATATAACCAATTGATTTAAAACAACTAAAAACATCAACAATGACTAAAAAAACCAAGAAAGTGAATAAGCAAATTTTAATCACGACGGTTTGCGCCCTCTTCTTGGCGTAAAACTTCTTCGAACAAAAAACATACGAAGTCTTTATGAATGAATAATCAAGATGCCACTCGTTAAAATAATTTTTTTCTTTCTTGTTTGATCGAACAAATGTTGATCAATAAATCTCTTCTTATAGACTGGATATGTCTGAACAAAGTAAAGCTGTACTACTTAGAAGCAACAAAACCCAACCCTACTACACTAAATTTCAAACATTGTTTTTAGTGCAATGGGACAGTGCTGAATTTAGAACAGAATGAGCACAGCAATGACAAAGTGAATCATCGTGACTAGATAAAGAAACGAACATCAGCAACACTTCTACATTGCTAACACTGGTTGTGAGATTTATCTCTAATGTCAACTAAACTCGACAGATCGAAGCCGTCGTCAATACGAACTCTAAATCATCAACGTAAGAAAAAAGAAGAAGCAGAGTAATCTCCACTTCTTAAATAATCAGATAACATCTGTCTCCTCAATCACTCCACCGATGACAGCTCCCGCCAGAAATCCAAGCGCACCAAACGCTACCATCCCCCTCGCCCCGGCAACACGACTGCCAAGCAATGACGCATACTGTGCACCTTTAATTCCCGTGGTTAAGCTCGGCTTAAACCAGCGTTGTTGCGGCTCCGAATGAAAATGTGTTTTCGCCATAATAGTTACCCTTCCTTTAGATATAAAAAAGGCGAGGACAACGCCTCGCCTAAATGACATGAATTGATTGAGCTTACTTAACCGAATCGCATAAATGATTAGCAAAGCTACGAGTCATCATCTGACTTTGGTATCGATTGTTCAGTTTCAGCGTATTGAGCCAGAACTCATCACCATCGACTTCGAATTGCATAAAGGCTTTTTGCTCTTGATTACTGAAGTTCACATCACCTTCAATATCAACGAAGATTCGACCTGATTTAGTTTTATCTGCCTTCCATGATTTATCAGTGAATGCAGAGTCAATCATCTCGCCAAAAGCATACTGGCAACCATCTGGACTACCTTCTCGAACGGTATCTATTGCGTCATCCAGATCAGAGCAAAACAGCCCTGCCGATGCACCAAAACTCGTTACTAAAAGTGTTGTTACTACTAATTTTTTCATGTTTATTTTCCTAAATGGATTGATGAATTCACGGTCAGCTACTCGAACGGATCGTGAGATTAAAAAGTGAATCAATTGCGTAAATGGTTACGGTGATACCGCGCATAAGAAAATGAGATATCGATTAATTAACTAGACCGAAGGAGTTCGATTAGTGAGACGTGAATGTGCTCGCAAGAAACCGCCTAGAGTCTCTAAGAGTGGCTAAGATTCGTGAGTTAGTGCGTTACGAAGATAAATATTCTCCTGACCCTAGCGTTGAGCAGAAACTGACTGGTTGTGGATATGAGGATGAACGACTCAATCCCGTTGAAGTGGTTATACAGATGAGCGTTAAGGGGGTAGAAGCATTCTTAAATGAAGGTAATGCCGATAAGTTCAGAGTGTTGAAAGAGTTAAGTTCAGGGGGATGTGTTCATTAATCACCAAACCAAGAACATTCCAGAGTTACTACGCCAACTTAAAACGTGGCTACCTCATGCAGAGGTGCTCTCACCTGATTGGATACGTTACTTGTTGAAGCAAGAGCTCCAAGCGTATCTGGACTCAACCAAGTAAAAGACACTGAGCGAATTGAAGTACGTTGTTGGGTTTGTTGATGGTTCGTTGAGATGAAATGCGACCACCAATACATAATGTTGTTTCTGTTCTCTGTTGTAGTCGCTCCATGTCATAAAGAAACAACTATGCACCGGTTTTTAAGCTTTCTATGTTAGGTATGGGTACTGGGGTGTTTTACCAAGCTTCGAACCGATACCAGTTAAGGGAAGACTCAAAACGATGCTATTTTTAGTCAAACGTAACTAAACAGAATAATAACCTGCCACCGGGCTGGGTACTATTAATGACATATTTATTAGGGCGTGTTGATCTTTCGTGAGTGTTTTTTGAACAGCATGGTAAAGAGTTATAATTTGCTTCGCCAAAAGTAAAACC
>NZ_JBGOOI010000122.1:0-6333 GCF_041439605.1 Vibrio sp. 1F169
GCTTAAGAAATTACAATGCCCAGGTGGGTGAAACTTACGCGATGATAAAAGCGTTAAACAAGCTTACTGGGTTAGGTATGCCTGAAACTTGTCGTATTGACTAAGAAATACGCGAAACGGGTTGGCTCTATCTCTAAATTTAATTACGCAACAAAGCCGGTCGATAATTAAAAATGGACTGCTTGACAATCCTGAAAGCTTATCTGTTTGGGAACAGCTTCACTCGAAATCAGCCTAATTTCATATAAAAATCAGTACGCTTGTGCTTCTTCATAACTTTGCGACAAACCTTCATGAACGACAGATAACACTCTCAAATAGAAAGTATTTAAAAATGGAGAAGAATGCTCAGTCATTGTTCATTCCTTAAGCAAAGTTTTAAAAGTAAATTTTCGGATTAATTCTTCTGCGGTGAGTGGTCTTGAGTAGTAGTAGCCCTGTACCATGTCGCACCCGACCTCTTCAAGATAACGCCTTTGCTCCTCAGTTTCGACGCCCTCAGCCACAACGGATAACCCCAGATTCTGAGCTAAGTCCACCACAGATTTCACTATCATTTTGTCGTGTATGCTGGTCGCCAAACTCTCAATGAACGATTTATCAATTTTCAAAACCTTTGCGTTAATTCTTTTGAGGTACGATAAAGACGAAAAGCCAGTACCAAAATCGTCGATAGCGATACTGAATCCTACATGTTCTAACTTTTGCAACACGCGCATTGTTTTTTCTGGGTTACTCATCAATACCGACTCTGTCACTTCTAATTCAAATATGGAAGGAGAGAGTCCCTCTTCTGAAATCATACTTATAATGCTCTCAAAGAACTCAGGTTGCTCTAATTGTTGAACGGAGATATTCACAGCCATTCTACCTGGCAACACTCTACCCTCTGATTGCCACTGACGAAATTGCTTACTAGCGGCTTTGATGACCCACTTACCGAGAGGACACATTATCCTATACTTCTCGGCAAGAGGAATAAACTCCCCAGGGTTAATGATACCAAGCTCAGGCTCGTCCCAGCGAAGCAGAACTTCAACCCCTGCAACTTCCGTACTGGCTGTATAAAATTTTGGCTGATAGACTAGATGAAACTGATCTTTATCGTGTATAGCCTGATTTAACCTGCGCGATAACTCCAATTCACGATGATAGTGTGTGCCAATCTGTTCCGTGTAGAAGACAAAGCCCCGATCAGTCGACTTAGCTTCGTACATAGCTAAGTCTGCATGTGAGAGCACATCATGCAATGTTTCACCGTCCAAAGGCCATGTGGCTGCTCCGATACTAACACCCAGAAAAGCTTTTTGTCCTATATTTATCGGGATAGGTCGACTCAGTGCCGCTACCAATTGGGCAGCTAAATGCGCAGTGCTTTCTTGTGTCGCTTTTCGATGAATCACAACAAACTCATCCCCTCCAACTCTAGCTGCTAAATCACCAGACGGAAGTGCGTTTTCAATCCGTCTAGCTACCTCTTTTAGCGCCATATCACCAGCAAGGTGGCCTCTGCTATCATTAAGCTCTTTAAATCGGTTTAAGTCGGCAAACAATATCGTAAAGCAGTTATCTTTAGCTAGTTGAAAGTCCATTATCCTCTTGGCTTCTTCGATAAAGTAGGCCCGATTAGGCAGTTCCGTTAGACTATCAAAATGAGTCAATTTCCGTACGCTGTCTTCCATAGCCCTTTGAACTGTAATGTCTTTTTTTTCTGCAAGATAACAAATAACTTCTCCTATATCGCACATTATCGGAGAAATAACAGCTTCTTCAATATACTCGGGGCCATCTTTATATTTATTGAAAAATACACCCTTCCAAGAACTTCCCGACTGTAATGTGCGATACATATCGCGGTAGCTGTCGACTGGGGTATTGTTTGATTTCAATATTCTTGGGTTCTTGCCAAGAACTTCACATAGGGCATAGCCACTCAGTTCTTCAAATTTTTTATTGGCGTAGATAATGTCCCTGTCAACGTTTGTAATAACAACGGCGTTTGCACTTTGGTTTACGATAGAGAAAAAAAATGACAGTTTTTCTTGTTGAGTCATCACCGAGACACAGTTATTTGGAGTTAGTAGTGACTTGGTACAGTCTTTCTTGAATACATCTAAAAGACTGTAATCTACTGATAGTTTTATGTTTTTATTGATTTTAATCTTTACATCTCCAATATAGTAGAGTGAATAACACACTTTTTTGCTCTTTGAGGTCAGTCAAAAACACTTAATCAACCTAGACCTTTGACTCAGCAACAACAGACTTAAGTCTTTAGCACAGCTTGGTTATTAGTCTAAGTATTTAAGTAAACTTAGTTAATCGATCGTAGGTTGATGACTTTGTCTTTTGGTTTTGAAAAAAAACCTTCTGTTAGTAATATTAACGAGCAAATAGATTGGTCTATATCCGGGGGAGAGGTGTCGATATAGACCAAGGTGCGTCGGATTATTCCAGCTTAAAGTATGTCAATAGTTGTTTAAGCTCTTCGGCAGCACTTGCCATCTCTTGAGTTTGAGATGCCATATGTACACTAGCTTGATTAATTTCTCTTGCTGATAAATTAATCACACTAACATTTTCACTCATTTCATTTGAAACGATGCCTTGCTGTTCAGCGGAAGCGGCAATTTGAGCGACCATATCATTAGCTTCGTTGAGGCTTCCTACCATAGATACTAGTGTGTCTTTTGTATGTTGAGCTGTTTCTACACAGGTGCTAATACTTGCATTATTACTTTCCATGACAGTAAGCACTTCAGAAGTACTAGAGAGTAACTCGTTAATCGTTGATTGAACTTGACTGGTAGAATCTTGAGTTCGGCTTGCAAGATTGCGAACCTCATCGGCAACCACAGCAAAACCACGACCTTGTTCTCCTGCTCGCGCCGCTTCAATCGCGGCATTCAGTGCAAGTAAATTTGTTTGTTCAGACACTTCTTGGATAACTTGCACAACTTGGCCTATATTATCTACACCGCGTTTCAAGGTCGCCATTAACTGTGTTGTTTCATCGATAGAGAGGGAGATTGCCGAAACATCTTCAAGTGTTGTGACCATACTTTGGCTGCTGGCTTGTGCTTGATGCGAGGATTCACTGGTTTTTTCTGAGCTATATTCGGCGTTGATAGCTACATTCTTAATAGTTGCTGACATTTCACTCATTGCCGTTGACATCTGCTCAAGTTGTGAGTTCTGAGATGCTAAACTTTGAGCGGTTTCTTCACTTGAAGAGGCTATGCTTTCCGATAAAAGACTTGCCTTATCGGCTGTACTTTGCGCAGCAATTAAGGTACCTCTAATGGTAGTCTGCATTTGACAAAGGCCTCGGTTTAGCTCTCCAATCTCATCTTCTCGGTTCTGTTGGAAGTTTGTTGTTAAATTGCCACTCGCGATGATCTTGAGGTTTTCAACTAATTGTTCGATTGGTTTTACAATACTATCGCCGATAAAGAAGCTAATAGAAAACAAGATCCCCATAATAATTACTAATAAAACGCTTTGCTGTATGATATTTTTGTGAAAATCTTCTTGGATGTCAGAAATGAATAATCCCGATCCTACAATCCAATCCCATTCTGGAATGTAATACACATATGAAACCTTATCTTTATCTTTTCCTTGCTGATCTCGCCATGTGTAACTCAAAAAACCTGAAGAATTGTTTTTGGCAATACGAGACATTTCGCGCCAATGATAATTACCTTTACTATCTCGAACGTTAGTCATATCTTGGCCAATAGAAGTCAGCCTTTTCGGGTGGATAATTAGTTTGTTTTTTGTATTGGTTACCCAAAAATAGTGGTCATCATCGTATCTGAGGTCTGATAATATTTTTTTTGTTGCTGTTTGAGCGTCTTCTATATTTAGAGACTCATTGGTTCTGAAGTGTTGGACTAAGGATACCGCAGTCTCTACTTGCGCTTGCAGTTTATCATGCCTTTCTTCAAGTCTCTGCTCTTGTTGAATGTAGAGTTCGAATCCTCCCAACAATAACATAAGCATAGCCGCTAGACCGATTGTCATTTGAATTTTGTTTTTTATAGATACATTATTTAACATGTTTAATTATCAAGTATTATTAATATTATCAATAATACTTAATGCCCACTTATAAATAAAGGTTAATTTTGTTAAGTGCGCCGAAGTATTGTCATCTGAGGTGGCTTTGTTGCGTAATTAAATTTGGAGATAGAGGCACCCCGTTTCGCATGCTTTTTAGTCAATACGACGGCGTTGTTGATCAAATCGGTTTAAAGACCAACGACGCCATATTTGACTCACCGTTAGCTTCGAACAGGCATACCTAGTCCTATGACTTTGTTTATAGCTTTGACATTCGCCATGATTTCTCCCACTTGAGCGTTATAACATCTCAAGCTCAATTTACCGCTGGTTAGTCCTTTATATCGAGACATTGCGGTCTTAGATATTGAGCGATAGTGATAACCCGACTCAGATTTCCACTCCGCTATTGTTCCGTTTTTCAAAGCCTTTACTGCTTCATTTCTGGGATGCCCTTCTTCCCAAAGCGCCGCATTCTTTCGAGGCGGTATCAACGGAGTACTGCCCTTATTTTGCAGGGTCTCATAGCAACTTTTTGTGTCATACGCTCCATCAGCAGATACGGTATCTACCTTTCTACGTAAAGGGTTGAGTAATGTTGGCAGCACTTCGCTATCGCCAACACTTACAAGACTGACTTCTGCACTAATGGCCTCATGAGTTTCTACATCAACGGCTAAGTGCAGTTTGCGCCAAGTTCTGCGTTTTTCGGCGCCGTGCTTTTTCACCTTCCACTCACCTTCGCCAAAGACTTTGAGACCAGTCGAGTCAATAGCGATATGGCGAATAGCTCCTCTGGATTTGTTATGATATTTGACCTGAACTGTCTTCGAGCGTTTGCTGATACACGTGTAGTCAGGGGGCGTCAGTGGAACCTCCAGTAGCTCAAAGATAGAGTCGATAAAACCTTGAAGAGCCCGCAATGGTAGAGAGAATATCCCCTTAATCATCAATGCAGTTTCAATCGCTGTATCAGAGTACTGGAAGCCTCTACCACGCTTACCATGATGGGCTTTGCATCGCCATGCATCTACGGCTGAATCATCTATCCAGAACGTAACCGAGCCCCGTTTGCACAGAGCCTTATTGTACTCCGCCCAGTTAGTTATCTTCTTTTTTGCCTTACCCATGTCACCACCGCTCTAACCATCATAAAGGATCAGATCGCAAGACTCGAAAAAGGTTCAACTGATTTAGGCAACAACGCCTTCCAAGAGTGGAAAATTAAAAGCTTTAGTTCTTAAGAGTACACCGTTAAGTATCAACTAACTGATTCATACCTTTATATCACCTAGTCCGTAGTTAACGTAATGACAAAGTCGCTTAACGTAACGTCCAGTATTGATGGTGCAGATCATGTTCGAATATCAAAGGCTCACACACAATGCAGGACTAGGGAAAATATGAGGGGATCCGTCAGCGTCGCCGGTTCTCTCGCAACTTTGCGGGATTTATTATTTTTAGATATGATAAGATCTTTATACATAATAAAGAGTAATCACAATGAAAAACAAAGGCTTCATTTTAGGTGTTTTCGCTTCAGTAGTACTTGTAGGTTGTGGCGGTGGTTCGTCAGCGGCACCGAGTGCAACAGTAAAAACGTTTAGTGGTAATGGCCTATACGTTAACCCGACTGACTTGACCGTCATGCTTGTTGACTCAAAGCGATCTAAGAACAACCTAATTGTGGGTGACTTCGCGAACAACAGCGTTTACTTTGTTGATAGTGCGACCACGACAGAAACATCGATGACAACTAGAGGTCTATCTTTTACTAGCAACAATGTTTTTGTGAAAGAAAGAATTCAGTTAATGCATGCTAAATTTACAAACAATATTGCAACTCTAACAGCCGTTGTTAGCGGGTCAAACCTTGTTTACTCAATGAATAAAACAACTGACTCATTAGCTCTTGCCCAAATCACCGGTACTCATACCAATACAACAGATGGTAGTACGTGGACGATTAACGCAGATGGTTCATATGTCGTTAATGGCGTTTGTACAATTACAGGTAAATTGGTTCGTAATGGATCTTACTTTAATGCAGATAACGCAAGTGCCGTTTCTTGCTCGCAATCAGCGCTAAATGGCAGTTACAACGGGGTTTTCTTGACGGTTAAGCACAACGGTAAAGATTACATTGCAGGGGTGTTAGGTAATGACACGGGTATTTTGTATGGAAATGCTCCAACGAACTAAATTGGTCATTAACTAGGGCGTGTTGATCTTTGCTGTACATTTCGCGTTCAACAATACATCGGTAGC
>NZ_JBGOOI010000123.1:0-6288 GCF_041439605.1 Vibrio sp. 1F169
AACCCGCATCATCAGCTTGGAAGGCTGAGGTAATAGCCATTATACGATGCACGCAACACGTAACTCTGTTTGAGCTATTTAACCTTTAGAATATGGTGGAGGGAGACGGATTCGAACCATCGAAGGCAGTGCCGGCAGATTTACAGTCTGCTCCCTTTGGCCACTCGGGAACCCCTCCAAATTTTGAGCTTTCTCTCGCTTACCTTAAAGAAAGGGAGAAAGTGGTGCCGACTACCGGAATCGAACTGGTGACCTACTGATTACAAGTCAGTTGCTCTACCTACTGAGCTAAGTCGGCACAAGTGGGGCGCATTTTATTGAATGATTTTCCACCTTGCAATAGTAAATTGAAAAAAAGTGAAAAATTCTCCTATGAAATTCCTAGATACGGCTATTTAGCTCAAGGTTTCTGCCTTTAACCCACATCTAGTACAGGAAGATATTTTATTTATCTATCGCTTGATGTATTTTCCATGCACTTGTTTTGTTATCCACTATAGAGTTTATATGAGCCCATTTATGTCATTTGACCGCGAACGTTGGTCTGAGCTAAGGAATTTAGTTCCGATGACACTTTCTGAGAGCGACTTAAAAGAGCTTCAAGGCATCAATGAAAAGCTCACAATGGAGGAAGCCGTTGAGATCTACCTGCCGCTCTCTCGCCTATTAAATCTCTATGTGGCAGCCAGACAGAATAGAAACTCAGTACTCCATCAATTCCTGGATAAAAACGAGAAAGCACCACCTTTTATCATCGGTATTGCTGGAAGTGTCGCTGTGGGCAAAAGTACAACTGCACGACTGCTTAAAGCCCTACTTTCTCGCTGGGAGAACCACCCAAAAGTTGAGCTAGTCACAACCGATGGCTTCTTATACCCAAATGAGGTGTTAGAAGAAAAAGGATTGATGAGTAAAAAGGGCTTTCCGGAGTCTTACGATATTAAGCGTTTAGTGAACTTTGTTTCGGATGTAAAAGCATGCAAGAGAAATGTCACGGCTCCCGTGTACTCACATCTTACGTACAACATTACTGATGACGTTAAGTGTGTCGACCTACCAGATGTGCTTATTATTGAAGGACTTAATGTCTTGCAAACAGGCATGAACGATCCACACGAGCCACATCGCGTGTTTATTTCAGACTTCCTTGATTTCTCTCTCTATGTTGACGCTGATAGCCAACAAATCAAAGAGTGGTACGTCAATCGCTTTATGAAATTCCGCGATGGCGCGTTTACCAAACCTGGCTCTTACTTTAGTCATTACACAAAATTATCGAACCAAGCGGCACTGGATAAAGCGGAAGGTATCTGGAGTTCAATTAATGGCTTGAACCTAGAACAAAATATCCTTCCTACACGAGAAAGGGCTCACTTGATTCTACGTAAAGGCGCAGATCATATGGTTGAAGAAGTATTACTAAGAAAATAGTAACACCTTAATCGCCTTTTCTTAGCGATATCTCTCCGCCGATATAGCTCTCGATACCATTCTCAGTTTTGAGTAATACAGCACCTTGTTCATCGATGCCTTGAACAACACCTTCAATTTCTCTAGGTCCAATGATCAACCTAACATTGCGACCTAAGAAATTATCAAAGCGATTCCAACGCTCTACAAAATTCGACATCCCTTTCAACTCATAATCAACAAGAGACTTATCCCAGGCATTGATCAGAGCCTGCGCTAACTGATTGCGATCGGGCACCTTCCCATCACACACTTCTTTAAGAGAAGTCCACGGTTGGCCAATACCTGATGTTGTTGGATCCATGGATAAGTTTAGCCCTAAACCAATCACAATATGAGCAGCGCCACCAGACTGTCCTGACAGCTCTACCAAGATACCGGCAAGCTTCTTGTCATTGTGGTAAAGGTCGTTCGGCCATTTGAGCTTTATACCTTCTACGCCCATCTCTTCCAAAGCTTCAACAACAGCTACACCAACCACAAGGCTCAATCCCATCGCGGCAGCCATCCCTGCGTCGAGTCTCCAATACATTGAAAGATAGAGGTTTGCACCGAATGGCGATACCCACTCTCGTCCACGACGTCCACGTCCCGCAGCTTGATATTCAGCAATACAGACAGAACCCGATTCGAGGGTGTTAGTACGCTCTAATAGGTGTTGGTTTGTAGAACCTATGATTGGAATCAGTTCAAGAGAAGCATCTCGACTAACAACAGACAATTTGTCTTCGTTAAGCATATCTAAACGGCTAGCTAACTTATAGCCCTTGCCTTGTACTCGGTAGATATCTAAACCCCACCCTTGAATACCTTTAATGTGCTTACTGATAGCCGCTCGTGAGACACCAATCGTTTCACCTAGATCTTCACCTGAATGAAACTCACCGTCAGCAAGACACTTCAATAGTGCAAGCTTGGTACTGTGTTCTCTCATGCCAATGACTCCAAAGCCTTGTCTAGGTTTGTCTCGCAGTCTCGTCCCATAAAACGCACTTCATGTTCCAGTCGAATATCGAATTTATTCAAGACAGACTGACGCACTCGCTCTGCAAGCTTAAGGATATCCACAGCAGAAGCCTCATCATAATTGATGATAACTAATGCTTGGTTTGGGTGAACTTGAGCACCACCTTCTGTCACGCCTTTGAACTGGCATTGATCAATCAGCCAGCCTGCAGCGACTTTGATCATGTCATTGCTCTCATAGCCGACAATATTGGGATATAGAGCTAACAAGCGATCAAAATGATCTCTGGTGATCACAGGGTTTTTGAAGAAGCTGCCCGCATTGCCTTGGACTCTAGGGTCTGGCAACTTACTTGAACGGATAGCGCATACTTCATCAAATATAGTACGAGGAGAGAGCGTATCGGCTGCTAGGCTTTTTAGCGGGCCATAGTGATTGCATGGCTCCCACTCTTTCGGCAACGATAAACCAATCGCAACAACAATCGCTTTATTGTAGAGAGCGTGCTTGAAAATAGAATCTCGGTAACCAAAGAGACAGTCTTCTTTGCTTAATCGCTTAACCGTATAAGTATCCAGACACAGGATATCGACATACTCGCATACGTCTTGTAGCTCAACACCATACGCACCAATATTTTGAATCGGAGCCGAACCTGAACAGCCGGGTATCATTGCTAGGTTTTCTAGACCACCAAGCCCTTTATCCACACTCCATTCAACTAAGTTTGGCCAATCTTCTCCCCCACTAACATGTAGTAGGTGATGACTGTCCGTTTCGGTCAACTCAATCCCGGTTAATTTATTCACAATGACTAGGCCAGCGAAGTGCTCAGTAAAAAGCATATTACTGCCTTTACCCAGTATTAACTTAGGTAAATCGGACCATTTAGGGTCTCTGTAAACGGAAATTAATTCTTCGATAGTGGTGACTTCGACCAACGCATCACACGTCTGATCGATGGAAAAAGTATGAACATTTTTTAAACTAGCATTGAGATGGAATTGCATGGCGATATTCAATTAACTTACACTGCAGTCATTCTACAGCAGATAAACCAATGGCGCAGTGACTGAATGAACAATGTCATCATTACCCAATTAGACCCAGTAAAGGTTCCCCTAGTTAAACGTTTCTATAAAGAACATTACCCAACGGGAAAAGCCAATAAAAGTGAACTGATCTATTCGTTATTACTGGATAACGAGCTGTGTGGTGTCGTGCGCTTTCGTACAATAGAGAATAATCGCTTACTTACTGGAATGGCGATATCAAAACAACATCGCGGTAAGCAATTAGGCTCCCAGCTTATGGACTATTGTGCGCAACATACACTTACGGAAGACGATTACTGCTTTGCGTACGCTCATCTCACCAATTTTTACGCGCGACACCTATTCATACAAATAGACCCTAAAGATCTGCCAAATGGTTTAAGAGTTTTATACGAGCGCTACTCGAATAGCGGAAAAGATCTCATTCCTATGCATTATCAGCAAAATTGTTAGAGAATGCCTCGATTATCTAGTATTTGATGCTATCCCTTTGGTAAAATTAAAGGTTCGCAATTTTGCATATTTTTAAGGTAAAACAGTCAATATGATTGCCAGTAGGAATCCATTCATACAGTTGCCAACCATAGCGCAGAATCCTGACAAGTTTGAAGTACTACTATCAGCGCAAGAGTTTCGAACTCGTCTACTTGATGAGATATCTCGCGCAACGACTCGTATTAGTTTAGTCGCTTTGTATCTTGAAGATGATGAGGCTGGCCGTGAAATCCTAACTGCCTTATATGAAGCAAAACAAAAGAATCCAGAATTAGACGTGAGCGTTTGTGTCGATTGGCACCGAGCGCAACGTGGATTGATTGGCGCAGAGTCTTCTGAAGGCAATGCTGCAATGTATAAAGAGTTTGCAGAAAAATATCAGCACTCTGTACCCGTCTATGGCATTCCAGTTCGCGGCAAAGAAGTCTTTGGCGTATTGCATTTGAAAGGCTTTATCGTCGATGACAGCGTGATATACAGCGGTGCAAGCCTCAACAATATCTACCTGAATTACCATGACCGCTATCGCTTTGATCGTTACCATGTTTTAAACAACGCAGCGCTTGCTGATTCAATGTTTACCTACGTACACGAACAGATGGTTGCGGACAGCGCTGTTTATGACCTGGCTGATAAGAACAAGCCTTCGACCAAAGAACTGAAACCAGCTATTCGTCAGTTTCGTGCATCATTAGCAAGGTCTCAGTATCAACTCGATGGTCAAGAGGTTTCAGCAGACCAAGTTGCTGTAACACCATTAGTTGGTATCGGTAAAAGACGTAACCGTCTGAATCAAGGAATCAATCAACTCGTAGCTCAAGCTAAAGATGAAATCTTTATCTGCACACCTTACTTCAACTTCCCACCTAGCCTAGCTAAAGAAGTGAAGAAAGCGCTTAAGCGTGGCGTAAAGGTCAGCATTGTTGTTGGCGATAAGACAGCGAATGATTTCTTTATCTCACCAGAAGAAGAGTTTAAAACGATTGGTGGTCTTCCATACCTTTACGAATTGAACTTACGTCGTTTCGCTAAAGCGAATGAGGCTCATATTGCTAGCCGTAATCTATCAATTCGACTTTGGCAACACGATTCCAACAGCTTCCACCTAAAGGGTATTTGGGTAGATAAGCGCTACATGCTACTAACAGGTAATAACCTAAACCCTCGCGCATGGAAGTTGGATCTAGAGAACGGCATCTTTATCCAAGATAACTACCATCACCTAACAGACAAGTTTCAGGCTGAAGTGGATAATATCCTTCAACACACTCAGCTTATCTGTACCTATAAGCAGTTAGATAAGGTAGAGAGCTACCCGATGGAAGTTCAGAAGTTGATTCGTAAGATCACTCGTGTGAAAGCCGATAGAGTGCTTAAGCAAATACTGTAGTCGGATGTATTAGAAACACTATTTATCAACGCCTAGCATACGCTAGGCGTTTTTGTATCTGCGATATAAATGACTAAATCGTGAAAATCGTTGATAAGTACCACCACCCGAATTCTATCTATTATCTCCTAGACCTCATGGGCTTTTCTTGGATAACTTCTCGCTCCAAACACCCCAAACAATCACAGCAAATCCAAGACGATTTAAAAAAATCAAAATAGAAACGGTCCTTAAGATCCCCGGTCATATTGGGCTAGAGTGTGTTGATGTCTGGTTTCAAGACGAAGCTAGGTTTGGTCAACAGAACACAACTACACGTCTTTGGGCGACTCGTGAAACGAGGCCTCGCGTGGTAAAACAACAGCAATTTGAATACGCTTATTTGTTTGGTTCGGTATGCCCTGAAAGAGGAATTGGTGAAGCAATAGTGGTTCCTTGGGTCAACAAGAACATAATGAAAAATCACTTAGAGCAGATATCGAAAGCTACAGAAAAAGGACGTTATGCAGTCGTTATTGTGGATGGAGCAGGCTGGCATACTGATGATATTACGAGAGAATTGCATAACGTCACTACTATTAAGCTTCCTCCCTACTCCCCAGAGCTCAACCCTATAGAGCAAGTTTGGAGTTGGTTGCGACAACATTATCTAGCGAATCAAATTTTCACTGATTATAACGACTTTGTTTCCAAGGTTTGTCGCGCTTGGAATGGATTTCTTGAGTGCAAAGAAAGATCGCGTCACCAAAATGACCAGAAGAGATTAGATAAACCTGATCAGTAATTTTCCGGATTGGTATAACAGAAAAACACTTTTTCAAATGTAAAAAAGCCCTGCTATTTCTAGCAGGGCTTCTCTAATAAGTGGCGGAGTGGACGGGACTCGAACCCGCGACCCCCGGCGTGACAGG
>NZ_JBGOOI010000124.1:0-6156 GCF_041439605.1 Vibrio sp. 1F169
CAGTCGGCTCTTCGCCATTGGCACACAAGGTCAGATGAGTTTCTTTATGTACTCGGTGGTGAGCTATGTTTAGTCAGTGATGACGGTGAGCAGACATTGTTTGCAGGAATGTGTATTGGCTTCCCTGCTAGGGTCGAAAATGGTCATCATTTAATAAACCGTAGTAGCGAACAAGCTAAATTTATAGTTATAGGGAGCCGAGTTGCAAAAGACGAAGCCCATTATCCAGATGATGATTTCAAATGGGTTGTTGAAAGTTCTGGTGAATGGACTCCCTCTAGAAAGAACGGCACACCATACTAGTGATTGGTAAGTAGTAGGAGGAAGACTATGATTCCAACAGCGATTCTTATTCATGTTCAAAATGTCGCATTGGGCATCGAGTGGTATCAAAAAGCCTTTCCTACAGCAGAATCTGTTTATCATCCTAGTTTCGACTTTACCGTGCTCAATTTAAACGGTTTTTCTCTTGAGATAGTGCAAGCAGACGAAAAAGTAGGCTCGGGTAAATGCGGGACAGTTTTATATTGGTCGGTAAACAACTTGGATAAAGCACTGGATCATTTTGAAGAACTTGGTGCAAAACTGTATAGAGGCCCAATGGCAATTGAAAATGGGCTTTTTATGTGTCAAATCGAAGATCCATTTGGCAACCTAATTGGCTTGCGTGGGGCGACGACGTTGCAAGTGGTTTAAATGGATTATAAAGGCCTTATATGCCATATCAGTTTAGGAGGTAAAATGGACATTTTGATCGAACAAGAAATAGAACTCCATCAATACCAAACTCGTCAGAACAAAGCTGACCTTGATCGTTTAATACACCCTAGTTTTACTGAAGTTGGTAAGTCAGGAGATAGCTACGATTTTACATCCATTATTCAAATGATGGATTTGGAAGAGCCTTCAGATATCCGCGTTCATTCTCAAAAGTATGAATGTATTCAACTTGAGCCTTCTATACAGCTTTTAAAGTATGAGTCTGCTCTTGTAAGTGAATCTGGAGAAGTTAGTGACTATGCCAAACGCTGTTCAATTTGGACATTTACGGGCACTTGTTGGAAGCTCAGGTATCATCAAGGTACGCAATGTAAACCTTTCAAACTCAGTTAGTAGTGATTATCCGTAATCTAATTATCTACTGAAGTTTGTCATTACGGGGGAGCTTAAAGTTTGTAACACGCCTCTGCCCCTTTTTAACTTAGAGTAAAAGGTCATTCATATTTTGTTAATGCGAATTTTCCCTACGAAAAGTTATCCGAAGGGGGGATGGTTTGTGTAGCGAGAACTGAGGCTACGTTAAGTACGTTTAACCCTCAATTCATCTGGTACTGGCACGATAAGCAAGATCTTGAGCTTCAGCACCATTACCAACAATGATACCGATGCACTTCGATAATACGCCTTAACGCGAGATTACGCTGGGATGGTATTTCGTTTCTTAAACTAAAAACGGGAGCTATTTGGCTCCCGCTGAATCATTTATTCCTGCACTTGATGTTTGTAGTGCTCTTTCCATTGTCTAGCATATGGAATCATCACTATGTGTAACACCAACCACCAGAGAAACTTAGGGGCTGTTCCCCTGTAAGTTGATGCTGGCACATACCCGTGAGATAGCTGATTTCTCAAGTCACCATAAACTTTATCAAGCAGGAGTACTTGTAAGTTGGTGGTTAAATCAGACCCCAAAGTATCAATGATCGCTTGGTGTCCAAGCAGAGCTTTAATACCATTACGTTCTTGAGACCCGTCACCATGTAACGTAGAAGGCTCCTCTCCTTTCTGGCGAGCAAGATAGCGTAGAGAGTTCTCAATTTGCGGCACTAGCAAATGACAAGCGGTCATGAAGTCTCGATTGAAACCAGCCAATAGACCTTTCACAAAATATTCTTCATGACCATCTGGGATGAATGGATGATTTGAACAGATTTGCTCAATAGCTTCTTCTGTAACAACGTATTTGGTAGTGACTTCATTCAGAGCTGGCATAATCTGGCCTTGCACACCCAACTGGTGCTCAATACCAATATTGCGCATCATAATGCTCCAGCACCGCAGACCATTCTCGTCATCTTCAATACCAAGGTCAGCAGGAATTACAGCAGTTGTCATACCTTCATGATCTAGATGAGTCGTGCCGAACATCCATGAGATACTAGTTTGCATCTGCTCAACTGCATGCTCTCTTAACTGTTCCATGTTCGATGGTCTTGTGATAGTACCCAAGCGGAAAAGAGCATCGGACAAATCAACACTCTGCACGTTAGCAATAGCAGTATTAACAAGCTGACTAATATCTTGCCCGTCAGTAACGATAAGACCAAGGTCGTGCAAAGATTCTATTTGCTGCTCTCTCATTTCTTCATATAGAGCCAGTCTTTGTTCTTTAGTCCCTGGTACTTTAGCCAAAGCATCAATTGCTTTGAGCAGGCGTCCAGCGGCAATCATACCTTGTTGATATTGTTCAGCAGCTTTGACATGACATTCAGAAGTAGCCTGCCAAGTAGCAATCTGCTTCTCTTTGTCTCGCATAGACATTGCTGCATCTAAAGCTATTTCGTTTGCATTAATGGATGAGTCGTAATCACCTCGTTCAAACTGCAATCTCGCTAGCTCTAGAGCTTGTTCGTAAATCCAATCATTCTCTTTGATACAAAACTCAAGGCAAAGAGTTAACAAGCGTTTTGCGTAAAAGCACCTCTCAGATTCTTTATGTGCTTCGTACTGTTCAAGAAGGAGCTGAGATACGTTTTCGAATAAATCAGGACGTTGATTATCCCGTCTGAACATGCAGCTCAGGCGCAGTGCACGCTCAATACGTTCACATGGCATAACCCACGAATCAGATTCATCAGCAAGTTGCTTAGCTGACTCTAAGTACGCTTCTATCGCCATATAAGCATGCTCGATAGTCCCAGACTTCGTAATCCATGCAATATCGGCTAATCGTGCTCGTAATTCATGGTTTTCAACTTCTGGGCAGAAGTCTTTCAGTGCCGTAAGTGACTCTTCGCTGAAGTCACTAGCTATTAAGCCTCTACGATCTTCAAAGATAAATTTGGGCTTGAAAGGTTTCTTGGCATCTCTTGGAGTAAAGTGCATTGAACATGCAGCGGCTAACAAACGAGCTGGGACACTTTCTTCTTGCGCTGCTAAAGCAGATTCGATGTAGTGGTATGAGTGTTCTTCAACTTCAGACAAGATCACTGCTAGATCTAGTCTCTGCAACTCCTTTAGAGTTACAACCGTTTCATGTAATGACATAGGCTTCTCTATATGATTTTTGTTGTATTTTATTGAGATGCAACTTTGGAGAAGCTGGGTTAGTGAGTCAATAGAATCTCATCTGGATCGAGTCCCTCAAGCGACTCAGTCATAAGTGTAGTATCGAGGTACATCTCGTCATTATCACTTGTTTCGAGGACTCGTGTCTCATATGTAGTGTCGAAGTGCAATTGATCTTGATCGGTTGCTTCCAATGTTTTCGTTATAGTCGTTTCATCTAAAAAATAAATACAATCATTATCTGTTGGCTCAGTGGTATTCGTTTGCACCGTCCAGTCCAACCTAATAGCATCTTCATCTTGGTTTTCGATTGTGAACGTTTGAGTCGTTGTATCTGTATTCGTACAAGCGACAGAAGGTGAGGACAGCTCAACTTTCTGACTATAGTTCATGATATAAGGTTTCATTTTTGCTCCTCCATACTTGCAATGAGCATCTTAGTATCAAAAAAACTGTCACTCAACTCTATAGTCGAGTTTTGTCCTGTAAGTTTAAGTGCTGTAATAGCAAAGCCTGTCGTCGTTTTACCTAAAGTGTTTGATGATGAATAAATGAAGATTACTTTTTTATCGGGTGACATGGCTTTTGATAACCTTAATAGCTCTTGAGGGGAAAAGTTTCCCTCACCATTAAGTAATATAAATTCAGTTGTTGATTTATTGCTACCGTGTAGTGGTTCTTTTGCCAGCCAGTTGTAAGGTTGTAAAGTGGTGATAATCAACAGTAATGTGCTTAAAATAATGCTTCTAATAAAGTACTTTTCAATATTTAATACCAGCGTTGCAGCTGCTACTTGCTCTTCTCGTGATTTTAACCAGTCAATATAGATACCTTCTGCTAACTTCTGCCAATCAGGAGACTCCTTGAAAGACATAAACATGCTTTTTATGGAGGCTTTTACCTGTAAGTAACGACGTAATAGCACTAGAACATTAACAAGGAAGATAACGGAAAGAGTAAAAGTTACCCAAATCACAATACTTGTTGTTGAAACTGGTAAATTATGTATCGACTTAAATAAAAATGTACATAAACCAGCATAAACCAAAGCAATTGCCACATAGCTATTCACCTTATTGTTAAGGGTATTCATGCTGTTTTGACAATCAGCATGTTTATGTTTTAAAAACTCTATTCTCAATTGGCTCTTTAACCCATCAGCATCATCGTCTAATTCGAGGAATTTGTTTTTGCATTCTTCTAGTTCCTCCTGGTTACGTGATGGCTGCAAGTCAGAAAGTTTCAGAACTGAAAATAGCTCAAAGCCCTTTTCTTTGTTATACGATAAAAGGTATATATGTTTATCACCCCAAGGCAACGTTGATATAGAGAAGCGCAGTTCCGTAAGCTGAGTAATAGAGCCAAACCCTTTATCTCGTGAAATATGGAAAATAGGGGAAAGGTTAAATATCCAGCAAACAAGTAACCCGAGTTTATACCAAATAGAGTTGTTGCGATGTTCCATTACTGTTCCTCCTGTGCTCTATTTTTCGTCAAGTAGCCAACAATTGCTCCAGAGATGTTTAACCCAGTCTCAAACTCTAACCATGCCCACTGTCCATTAGCGTTCATCTCCAAGAAGTACCAGACGTCACCCTTCACAATAAAATCAAAACAGCCAAACTTCATGTTGCAAAGCTTCATGAAAGTAAGACAGTTACTTCTAATCGTTGATGGGATCGAACAAGCTTCATAAGACACTTTATTGTGAGGCTTTCTCCAGTCAATATTGTTCTCAGAATGAATTTTTACAGGGAAAAACTGTCCATCCACAACGGTGACCCGAACTTCGAAGTCTTTCTCGATAAAATTTTGCAGGTAGACTGGTGAGAACTCAAAGTTGTTAGTTTCGAAAGTTGGGTCTATCAGGTTTGTTTGTACAAACTCCTTACTAGAGCGGCTTGTTATTTCACCGATGGCAACAGGTTTGATGATGCCTGTGCAATCAGAAAAATGCTTTAGCAAACTGACATCGTTTGTGATCGCAAAGTCTGGTAAATGGAAGCCTGTTTGAGCTGCTAGAGATGCTTGAAGCACTTTATTATTAGCTCGGCGCATAACTGAAGGCCTTGTAAGCACAGTACCACTAAAGCTCTCAACAATACCCTCTACAAAAACGTATGTCTCCTTATGAATATAGGAGTGATAGTGACTCTCGAATATGCCATCGAGTTTTTCCATTGAAGGCTTTCGAAAGTAAATAGATGCACATGATCCAGAGTCAATGTAGTGGTTAGAGTCCTTTATTTTGAACCCATTAGCTGAAAAGGTTATGTGATAGTCAGAGAACCGATCTAGATCTAAACGGAAAAATGTGAGTTGACTGAATTTCTTTATAAGATATGAACAAGTTTTGTCATAGCTACTTGTTACCATTAAAATTTTCTTGTTTTGCAACGCAACTTACCTCTGCGTGTGATTGTACATCAATAAGCATACTAAATCATATGATGGCATTCTGTACTTACCATTGTTTACATGATCTTATCTTCTTGTTTTAACAAGTAATGATATCTGATTTGTGATAGGAGTCTATTACTGTGGCACTGAGCTTTCATTTTGAACGTTGTTGGTATGGAGAGAGGTAAAAACAGTGGTAAGGCCTGAGTTTTCTAAGCCCCCTTCAGCATCTTCAGAACCAGAAGTCTTAGGCATTACACAACTAAGGTCTGCCATACGTCAACTAATTCGTGGTTCGTTAAATTAGCAGAGTCGCTGACACGTTTTTGTCCAGAGGCTTCATAGACCTGAAGTTTTACTCGTGGCACTTTTCTCAAAAAGTGCCAACTAGCTCAGATCTGCCCCAAAGTGTATCACGACCGATGATTGACTAATTAATGGTGAGTTGATTTTGTAATACATATGCTA
>NZ_JBGOOI010000125.1:0-5957 GCF_041439605.1 Vibrio sp. 1F169
AACGGTATGCTAAGAACAAAAATGCCGTTCACTCTTAAGTGAACGGCATTACTCACTTAGTTGAGCTCTTTTTGTGTTTAGGCGGTCAAAAAATCATGGGCATTAGGCTTAATTTGTTTGAGAACGCTATTATTCCGGAAGTGCTGCTATCGAAAATAACACTCATCAACCCCTACTTTTAGACTTGAATGTAACCGCTTTGATGCCAAGTATTAACAATATTCATGTTTCGTAGGTGTCAATTAATTGGTGAGCTTATTTAATCTTTTTGGCTGATTATTGGACGGTTTTCATATCGATATCTAGTATTTATGTAAGGGTGAATAATGAAATAGCATCGTTCAAAATTAACGTTTGTTTAGCTTTAATTCAACGATGACAGCGTCAAAAGACTTGGAGTTAATGAATGAAAGATAAGTTGAAAATTTACTGCCTTGGAACCCCTACACTTGAAACCAGAGAATCATTTGAGCTCGTGCCAGTCAGTGACATTAATCAACTCCCTGAATTATTGGGCGGCGTCATAGTTCTAAATGGCGATCTTAGTTCGCAAGACGACGTGATGAGCCAACTCCACCGTAGCAGGAAATTTTGGTCTTGGAAGATTTATATTTTAGAAGATAGTGCATTATCAGAGTGTTTATCAGACGGCACTTTAAATCCAGAAAGTGTTGAAGAAGAGGTGATTCAACACCGCAGAACGTTAGAAAGTATTATCGACACATCGGATACATTAGACCCTCTTGTTGGGTGGTTAGGCTTGGATCAAAGACGTCGATTATCACCTCACAAATATTTGTCTCATAAATCGATATATTCCTATCCGTTAGTGGAGCTTTACTATCCGGAGTTAAGTTCAACTTATCGTTTTGTATTATCAGAGACTAAGCGAGACACTTTTGAAATTGAGGATTTAATCGATCGAGTAAGAGTGTGTCATGAATGTGCCAGTGCCCACTTAAACTACATCGAAGCGTGTCCTTCTTGCAAAGACATTGATATTACTGAGCGTACCTCTCTCCATTGTTTCACGTGTGGCCATGTTGCTGAACAAGGGCTTTTCAAACGCAATCAAAAATTAGAATGCCCGAAATGTTTGACTCAGCTTCGACATATTGGAGTGGATTATGATCGCCCTTTAGAAACTCATACATGTAACTCATGCTCTCACTCTTTTTCTGAGGCGGAGACATTAGCTTCTTGTTTCGAGTGTGGTACAAAAAACGATATTTCAAAGTTGGTTGTTAGGAAGATTTATTCGCTGAAACTTGGAGTTCAGGGAGAGTATATATTCCGTCATGGAGTGAAGCTATCGGCGCCTGAACTGACCTTAAGCGGGAAAGTAGACGGCGGGTATTTTTCTAATCTTCTTAGCTGGGTTAATAGGATTGCACTTCGCCACGAAGAAGAGCACTTATTATTGGGGTTACACCTGCCTGATTTAGCGCAGTATGTGTCTAAAAATGGAGACGCAAAAATGTTTGCTTTGATCGAGCAAATTACAGAGCGTTTAAACGGATTGTTTAGAGATTCTGATATTTGTTGTCAGTTTAAAAACGATGTTCTTCTTGTATTTATGCCTAAAGCTAAGATGGAACATATAGAAGTATTACGCGGGAAAATAGAAGCACTTTGTTCTTTAATCGAAGATGACGATTTCACGCTGAATGTCTTTGCATGGGGTATACCCGATCCAACAATGAAAGAAGATGTTGGTTATTGGTTAGAAAGTAAAGTCAGTGAAATCTATGCTGTCAGTTAGCCTTGATCTCCAACAGTACTTCTGGGGGATGCTTTTAGAGAACTCTGAGCTTTGGCTAATGCTTTTCCCCATGATGATTATGGTGGAGCTCCCACTCTTTCTGCTTGTGTTAAGTGGAATCTTTCGCTGGTCTTATTCGGCCAGTGACATAGAGATAAAAGAATACCCAAGCATCTCGTTTGTAATTACTTGTTATGGAGAAGGAGATGCAATTGAGATAACGATCGACACGCTTGTTGAACAGCTTTATCCCGGAAAGATTGAGATTTTAGCCGTAGTCGATGGAGCAACTCAAAATGAAGATACCTACTTAGCTGCAATGCGAGGGGAGCAAAGATATAAAACGGTAAGAAACAGAGATGTTCGTGTCATTCCTAAGTGGCAAAGAGGAGGTCGCGTATCAACGTTGAATGCTGGTTTAGATAACGCTACTGGTGATTTTGTTATTAATGTTGATGGTGATACTTCTTTTGACAACGACATGGCGTTACAAATGATGAAGCAATTTACTGATAAGAATGTGATTGCTTCTGGAGGTGCTTTACGCGTTAGAAACTGGCAAGAAAATTTGCTTACGCGAATGCAGTCTCTTGAATATATGTTATCAATGCAAGCTGGTAAGACGGGGCTATCCAACTGGGGTGTTCTAAATAATATATCAGGAGCATTTGGTGCCTTTCGAAAGAACACTCTGAAGCAAGTTGGAGGGTGGGATACCCATACTGCTGAAGATCTCGACTTAACGATGAGGCTCAAACAGTACAAGAAAAGACATCCAAACAATAAACTCGCTTTTACACCTAAAGCTGTGGGCCATACTGATGTACCCGATACACTGAAAGGGTTGGTACAACAAAGGCTAAGATGGGATGGAGACTTATTATTTCTGTTTTTAAGGAAACACAATGAAGGTCTAACCCCTAGATTACTCGGTTGGGGAAACTTTATATTTACTTTAGTTTATGGCGTTCTACAAAACGTATTGCTGCCCATTCTAGTTTCGCTATTCATGTTTTACATATTTTGGGCTTACTCCTTCGATTTTGTTGCTGCACTTCTGATCCTTATCTACTGCGTCTATTTGTCGACAGTGTTGTTGTTTTTTACTGTCTATATTGGGTTGGTTTCCGAAAGAGCGAAAGAAGATCTTAAGATGGCAAAATGGCTAATCTTGTATCCGTTTTATCAGTTCTTTATGCGGTTGGTTACGGCGTTCTCTATGGTGAATGAGTTATTTAGAAGAAGTCATGAAGAATCCAGTATGGCTCCTTGGTGGGTATTGAAAAAAGGCAAAAGGTTTTAACAATGAAAGTGAAATTTCATCTTGATAAAAAGAATAACCCTCAATCGGATGATGGTGTCAAAGTTGCTTACGGACAAGCGAAAAGAGGAGGCTACCGCTTTCGTTGGTATTTAATCTTAAGCTTAGTGGTTAGCCCTCTATTATTCGTAGCGTATTTTTTCTTAAAGACAAATTTTCTGGTTATTGCTCCGGCAATCATTACCTCGCATCCTGTAACCTTAACCTCTAAAGTTGCAGGAGTAGTCGGCCCAATTCCAGTAGACGATGGAAGTCAAATCCTAAAATCAGAGACAGCGATTCAGTTGACTAATATGGAAGTGGAAGCGCAAATCGAATTTCTTCATGCTGAGTTATTAGATTTAGAAATCAGGTTTCCTGATGATATTGGCTTACTGCACTTGAAAGGTATTGAAGAAACGCGCAGTAATTTAAACACGGTACAGCAAATTCAAACGCGCTATGAAGAATACAGGAAGAAAGGTCAGGTATCCGATGTGGACTACGCAAGTATAGTGGGAATGAGTAACTCACTTAACAATCAGCTTAATGGACAAAAACTTGATTATCAAAATGCGAAATTAGCTGAACAAGAAAGAGAATTAGCGGGTCCGGTTAGTCAGGCTCGACGTGCTTTAATGAAAGATCTAGCACTTAAACGTGTTGTTGAACAAGGGTTGGCGATTAAGTCTCCCTATGCAGGTCGCGTTGTCGATATCCATGTCGTTGAAGGGCAGAGAGTGTTCGAAGGTGACGAGCTTGTAACGATAGCGAAGAATACCATCCCGCAAGTGGTCGCGTATTTAGACCCTAAATATTTAGAGAATGCGATAATAGGAGCTCATACCAAGGTAAGGTTTCCAAATGGTAGTACTTTTGAGGCTGAGATTGCAGATTCGGTAGAAATCGTCAGTAAGTTGCCGACTCAATTAGCAAGCCCTTTTGAAGGGCAGCCAGCATATCTCAAAGTAGCATTGAACTTTACGGCTGATTTGCCTAGAGAATATTGGATTGAAGGGATGACCGTCGAAGTGCGTTTTTAATTAGCACGCTAACTTGACCATAAATGGAGCGTATATCGCTCCATTTATTGTTTTAGGGCTAGCTATTTTTATAGCGAACTGTTGTTTTAGAGTGAACTATCGTAGAGAGAGCTGTGGATATCAAAAACCACGTACATCCAGTTCATTGTTGATCAACACAACACACTGAGAAGCAAACAGCATGTTTGGACCTAAGCTGATTTTCTCTGTGCCTAAACGCTTCAAGCTGTTGTAGCTTTTCTTCGGCATAGGGATGTGATCAGTAAGAAGGAAACATGGGTTTTCAGCAATCTCTGCATCACGGATAAAGTCACCCTTCTTATCCATCATGTACAGCTGGTGGTCTTCGGCCAGTTCTTTGACCAACTTTTCAAAGCTCATAGTGCGAACAGTGATGCCCGGTTCTACCTGACGTGTCTGTTCTTTTGTCATGCCTTGAGAAGCGTCAACCGCTCTTACTACCGCAGATAACAGTGCAGATTCATGAAAGCCACCAATGTTGGTGATTTCATTTGAATCGAATGTAATGGTACGAGAAAAGTCTTTAGTACTCTCTAGCACAAGGTGCACGGTGACATTCTCACGGTGAGATTGAGCAACGAAGATCGTGTTCATCAGAGTATGAGCCAGAATCTCAGTATGAGCGTCTTGCCCAACACCTTCTAAGATAAGTTTGCTCTCTGTAGGGGCTGCGCGAGCGCGTAATACAAATGAACGCATGGAATGTACCTTGTCAGTATGTGATAAAGCGAAACAGACTTTATCAGCATGAATTGATGAATAACTAAAAATTATGGCGGTATGTAACTCTTTTCTATTAATGAAGTCAAATGGAGTTATGTATAGTACTGATCGGAATAACTCTACGTATTAAATAGAGAGTGACCACATTACAAGATGGTAAAGGTTGAAGCGAACCAAGGTTTACATAGATAGTATGCGCAAATTATTAGGTGACTTACATAAGGAAGTAGTCGATGAAGTTACAGAAGATTAATAAAGAAGAATATAGAAAGAAGATGAACCTACTGTTGGTTTCATTGGTTGGGTCGCTTGCATTGTTTGCCATTGTATTCGGCACCATTCTGATCGAATTGTTTGGCTCGGCGACTTCAATTACTGGTGAATCGACAGGGAACTTTCATTTGAATGTACTTGGCGTGATTTTATCAGTCGCACTGAATGCCTTTATCGCGAGCCGTGTGAAAGGGCATGACTACTTTAAGGAAGCGCTTTATGTGTGGAACCTTAAACAAACTCACAATCAAATCTATCGTAAGCTCAAGCGTATTCAACCGAAAGCTGAGCAAGGTGATCGAGAAGCATTAACTATCCTTTACTTCTATTACACTACGCAAAAACAGGTATACGACCTAGACAACAATACTTTGACGATAAAAACGGTTCAGCAGTCGCTAGATAACATCGTAGAGCTGAGTGATAAATGGAGTATTGAACTAGATATAGAGGCATTTTCGAAAGATCTAATAGCGAAATTTTAAGTGATATGCCTGTAATTGTATGAGCTTTGACCTGTGAAAGAGGCTTTTGACGTAAAAGTAGACACTTAAGCAACTTTTTTGAATTTTTATCAAAAAAGGGGTTGCCATGTTTTCGATGATCTCTATAATGCCGCCTCACTGACACGGCAGATGCCACAAGGCTTCAGCGGTAATTAGTAAGACGGAAAGTTCGAAAGAAATTAATTTTAAAAAGTGTTTGACACTTAAGATTAAATCGCTAGAATTCACGTCCGTTTTCAAAGGTTTCTTTGTAAAAAGAAAGTTTCGATAAGCAAAGCTCTTTAACAATTTAAACCTATCAATCTGTGTGGGCACTCGTTGATGAATAT